>NZ_JBARMD010000112.1:0-2754 GCF_049802275.1 Occallatibacter sp.
AAACGACGTCTCCGCTCATCAGCCTTAGTGCAATTTCGGGGGCGAGGGCTTTGTGGCTGTTGCCGATAATGGCGGAGACGCCGGTGAGGCTAGCAAGTTCCGCCGGGGCACGCTGGGCGTAGCAACCGGTGGCGATGATGCGCGCTTCCGGATTGAGGCGATGGGTGCGGCGGATGTAGGCGCGGGCTTCGCGGTCAGCTTCGGCGGTGACACTGCAGGTGTTGACGATGACCACATCGGCTTCGATGGGCTGGCTCTCGGTGGCGTCTGCGGCACGCAGAAGCGCGGCGATTGCTTCGCCGTCGGCGCGGGCGGCGCGGCAGCCGAAGTTTTCGATGTGGAAAGTAGGCGGCACGGGTCTAGTTTAGCGGAGTTAGCAGCGCCATCGCGCCGATAGCAAGTTAGCAAGTTGGCGGAACTGAGGCGCGTTGAAGTTCGCGCTTTCCCACCCTTGCAACAAAAGCAAGTATTACGACTCGCTTGCGCGGCTCGTCACCGGCCTTGTTCACCGGTGGCGCTAGTCGGCGGGAGCTAGCGTGGGGTGCGATTTTTTTCTTGCGAGAATTAGGACGATGCTGAGAGCCGCCAACACGCAGATCAACGCGAAGAGAAATACGCTGGCGTAGCCGAAGGCACCGATGATGGCTCCGGCGACGGGCCCAACCATGAAGAACGAGACGTCAGCGAAGACAGTGTAGACGCCGAGCGCGGTTCCACGATTCTCCACCGGAACGCGTTCGACAGCTTCTACACCGAGAGCCGGGAAAACGAGCGAGTAGCCGAAGCCGGTGAGCGATGCTCCAAAGAGGGCCATCCACGGAGTGACGGATCGCCAGAGCAGGAACACGCCGACGGATTCGACCAGGATGCAGACCTTGGCGACGGGGAATCCGCCGAAGGTACCGATGGTGCGAATGAAGAGAAGCCTGGCGACGATGAATGCTATTCCGAATGCGGTGAGGCAGAGGGCAGCGCCGTCCCAATGGCGGCTCAGGTAGAAGAGCGTGACGAAGGTGGCGAGTGCGCTATAGCCGACGCCGCCAAGCGCGAGGCCCATGCCATGGGGTGTAACGCGCGAGAGCACGTTGCGGAACGGAAGATGTTCGCCGGGCGTGACAGGGACCGGGGGCTTCATCGCTGCCCAGGCGCATGCAAGGGCGCAGATGATGATGGTGAGGATCGCGACAGAGGAGAGGCCCAAGTGGGTCTCCATCACGACGCCGAGGGGAGCACCGAGAGCGAGCGCGCCGTAGGTGCTGACTCCGTTGTAGGAAATGACCTTGGCGGTGTGTTCCGGACCGGCGCTGGAGATTCCCCAGAGCGTTGCGCCGGTGGAACCCAGGCTTTCGCCGACTCCAAGGACCAGACGACTGGCGATGAGGCTGGTGAGGCTTAGCCAGGCTGGATTGCGATGGAGCGCTGCTGCCCCGAGCAGAAGCAGGCCGCTGAGTGTACATGCGCCCATTCCCCAGAGGACAGAAATCTTTGCGCCTTTGCGATCGGAGATGCGCCCAGCCCAGGGACGGCTGAGAAATGTTGCGATGTACTGAATGCTGATGACCAGGCCGGCGAGCGAGGCGTGATAACCCATCCGCATGTGGACATATTCGGGCAGGATGGCGAGCGGGAGGCCGATGGCCAGATATACGACGAACGAAAGAGACGTGAAGCTGATGATTTGCCAGGCGCTGCCGTTGGAAGACACGGAGGGCGCGGCGGTTGCGTCGTTAGCTGTCTCAATTTGCATGGTTTAGGGCGGAGTGGGGGTGGATTCCCAGCCCTCATTATAGCGGGTTTCCGATTTGCGCCCGCCCTATTGGGTTATGGAATTTGTCCAGCGAGAACGATGGCTTGGCTTGCTGCGCTTTGCGCGTCGGGAAGGTTGGCATAACCGGCGAGGATGCGGCCCTTGCGGAATACGCAGACTCCATCGAGGTATGGAGCCTTGGTTTGGAACGCTTCATCGGAAATGGTTGCGGCGACGGCGCCGTCAAAATGATCGCGGAGCTTCTTCATGACTTCGGAGGCGGATTCTGGGGATTGCTCTACAACGATGAAGGCCTGGCCGATTTTGTATTTTGCTACGTAACCGCGCTTCAGGATCTTGAGGCCGAGGACGCTCTCAGGAACGAGCTTCGCGGATTCTTGATTTTCAGGCGGAAACCAGGCAAGTTCTTCGGGGGGCGTGGTACGGCCTTCGAGGAGGGGTTCGATTTTGGCGGCGAAGGTCTGCAGGGCGCCGGTCTGATTCGAGTCGGTGCTGCCGTCGGTTTCGATGATCTCGACGAAGTATTTTCCTTTGGCAAAGAGGAGGCTCTGCGGAAGCAGTTGCGCACCCATTCCAATTCTTTGGATCGGCTTCTGCGGGTCGCGGTTCGCGGCGAACATGCCGTAGGCCGAGTCAGCGTCGGTCATGTCAGAGATATCGATGGACAGGATGGTCGAGCCGGATTTGCAGTCGATGCCCTGCATACGGCTGAAGCTGAAGATGAGATAGCCCTCAGCGGCGCCGTCGCGATATTCGAAGAGATTGTCGGGTGTGTAATCGCGCTTCGGCCCGGACTGTTCGAATCCGGGAACGAAGTGGCAGTCGAGGTAGGCTTGCGCAGAGGCTGGTGGGGTGGCGAGCGTCGCAAAGATCAGAACAAGAAAAAAATGGAGAGAAGACAGTGCCTCAGGGGCTAAAGCCCCCGCTCGTTTTGCTGGGCTCGTCGGCATGACTGAAGTCATGCCCTGATACAAACCCGGCTTCGA
>NZ_JBARMD010000113.1:0-4543 GCF_049802275.1 Occallatibacter sp.
CCTCCAGAAACTAAGAGGCCAGATGTCCGCGGCCGCCTAGAAGTCGATCTTCCAAGGCCCTCCCCCAAGAGGCTGCATCCCAGGGTGCGACTCTTAACAAGACTCGCACCCACAGGGATTATTCACCACACCTCCTCCCTCAACACCACGACCTCCCCCAAAGCATCCACTCCCAATGAAATAGAGGCGTGTCATCCTGAGCGCCGCAAGCTTGGGGCCCCACGCAGTGGGGTAAGCGGCGCGAAGGATCTGCTTTTGCCCTTCGCTCGCATCACGAGAATCGAGGTGCCTCATCCATATCGTGATTTGCATCGAGCGAATCACAACATGGGTGGGAAACCGCGAACCGAAGCTCACCACCGCGGCCAAGTCGTCACGATACTAGCGCATCAGCTTGGAGCATCTACCGAAAGCGATCGCATCCGACATTTGGAATTGGAAAAATTCTGGAGGTCGCGCGGCGCATCGAGTGCCTTGTCATCGGGAACGGACCGACTCATACCACGATTTCGTTCAATGGAGAATGCAGCAGCCAGCAGAGGGAGCAGCGGCCTTTAGGCCGATGAATAGCGTCGTAATGTGATGATGGGCCTCAGGCCCGGGCAGTCTGACCCCTGATCACTGACCCTTGATGATCACTGACCCCGGGCCCTCACCGCTCTCCGTCAATCGGCTCCACGCGATTCTTACCCTCGTAGATGCTGATCCATTGCCGGTCCTTGTCCGTCAGATCGGCCAGCTCGGCCGTGGCGCGCAGTCCGTCTTCGCGCGTGTCCTTGATTGAATCTCTAATTTCAGCGAAATAGATACTTGTAATTATGTGCATAGCGACCTCACTTGTAGGTATTCGACTCTAAAACGGGCCCGAATAGATGCAAACTCATTGGTAAGTTACCTCTTTTTATGCCGTCTTGCGTTCGAGTTCCGCGATGCGGCCGGCAAGAATGCGCTTCAAATCGGCGATCTGCGGCGTCTCCTCCGTCTCTGCTTCGAGCCTGTCCAGCGTCTGGCGCAGCATCACCAGCTGATTGCGATGCGGCTGTTCAGCTACCGGTTTACGAAATTCAAAAATTGACATCTTACGCTGCCTCTGAATGCAGAACCTGTTCCCGCATGCCTTCCGTCTCAGACCGAAGCCAGACCGGACGCCGCATCGCACCCTCCGCTTCACGAATGCGATTAAGAAGATGCCGCCGGATCACTGCAACCGCCTCCCCATCGCCAAAGTCCGGGCTGTCGTCGAAGTGGTGAAGCTGGGCCCGGAGCGCGCGAACCATTTCGTCCTGAGGGAGTCTGTTCATGTGACGAAATAAAGAGTGCCATGTCTGGCTTTTTAAGAAAGTGATTTGAGTCACTCCTTGACGTCCTGATTCCCACAGCAAGAGTTGGCAGTAGCCACTAGCCGTTAGCTCGTAGCTAGTAGCTGTGAGCTACCGGCAACCAGCTACAAGCTTCGTCCAGGCGCAAACTCCAACAAAACACAAAGTGAAACCGTCATCGGCCCTCCTCCATCCAACGGAGTGTGATGACTACAACCACTTCCGCAGCATCCTCTCTCCGCGCTCTCGGCAACTCCAATCTTTTACTCACCCCCATCGGCTTCGGCGCCTGGGCTATCGGCGGCGGCAATTGGGAGTTCGCCTGGGGCCCGCAGGACGACAACGAATCCATCGCCGCCATCCACCGCGCCCTGGACCTCGGCGTCAACTGGATCGATACTGCCGCCATCTACGGACTCGGCCACTCCGAAGAAGTGGTGGCGAAAGCACTGAAAACGACGAGCCACAAGCCCTACGTGTTCACCAAGTGCTCCATGCGCTGGCACGACGACCGCAGCATCTACCGCTCGCTCAAAGCCAAGTCCCTGGAAGAAGAGCTTCACGCCTCTCTTCGCCGCCTCGGCCGCGACAGCATCGACCTCTACCAGATCCACTGGCCCAACCCCGAAACCGAAATCGAAGAAGGCTGGGCGGCCCTCGAGAAATTCAAGGATCAGGGCAAGATCCGCTATATCGGCCTGTCAAATTTCAATGTGGAACAGATGAAGCGCGCGCAGAAAATCGCGCCGATCACCAGTCTTCAACCGCCTTATTCCATGCTCCGCCGCGCCATTGAAGAGGAAATCCTGCCCTTCGCGCAGGCCAACAACATCGGCGTTATTAACTATTCCCCGATGGTTTCCGGTCTTCTTACCGGCAAGATGACTGCAGAGCGCGTTGCCTCTCTGCCGCAAGACGACTGGCGGCGTCGCGCCCCCGAGTTCAACGAGCCACGTCTAAGCCGCAACCTGCGCCTGGTTGACCTGCTCCGCGAAATCGGCAAGCCCCATAATGTCGAGCCCGGTGTAGTTGCCGTTGCCTGGACGCTCCATCATCCAGCCATTACAGCGTCAATCGTAGGCGGCCGCAGCCCGGTGCAAGTCGAAGGCCTCGCGCCCGCGCTCCACTTCCGCCTCACTGGCGAAGAGTACCAGCGCATCAATGCGTTTCTCGCCTCCAATCCCGTGTAGGCAACGTCAGCTCGACTCGCCGATCGCATCCAGTTCACGAAGTTGATTCGAGGCGTAGTTTCCGAGAAAAGCAAAACCCCGGCAAGCTGCCGGGGTTTTTGTTGAAAAACGGAACTGCTTGTTACATCGCAGCTACAAAATCGGGAACCAGAACCGCCGCGCTCTCCTGCAACAGCTGGGTCATTCTTGCGGCCATGCCGGTGTACATTGACGCGGCGCGGAATGCATTCACGCGAACACCCTCGCTCGCATGGCTGAACGCATATTGTGCCAGGGCCATCAGTACGCAAACCCTGATTTGCATTGCGTCGCTGCGCAGTGTCTCCACCAGCACGCGATCGACGTTCTCACAATGCCGGGTCGCAAAATCCGCCATTTCGAGCATGACCTTGGCGTTCTGATACATCACCCATAGACCGTGGGGACCCTGCATCCTCGTCCAGGTATCCTCGGGCGAGGCATTCAGTCCTTCTTTCCACAGGAACTGGTCACTCAGCTCGCGAGCGCTCCAGTCCGGCCGCAGCCGAGACATCAGCGACTCCCACGACTGAGAATTGCGGCGTCGCACACTCAAACGCCACCGACCCAGATACAAGGCAACCAGAACAACTGCAGCAAGTTGAAGCAGCGGGAAGATCATGAGTAGCCCTCAGTCCGGTCTTTGGTAACTGTCGCGTTGTTCCGTGAAGCGCCGGACAGCGCCTCACCGTTCCTAACACTTCTATCAGAAAAGACACACTTTGTGGACTTGTTTTCTGCAAATCCCGGCGATTTCCCCTTCCAGGGGTAATCCACACTCATGGTCACATCAGTAACTTAAAGTAACCTATGACAGGAGTAAATGACACTTTCGGGTGTCTGGATGGGCCATAGGGATCAATGTAAGGATTTTTAGAATGTTGAGCTTCAGGGCTTGGGGTCGCTCCCCACGATGCACCCCAATTCCCCGTGGCGACTAAATGCAGGTTGACTGGGTCCCCACCGGGCCAATTTGGTCAGCGCCCCTGAAAGCTGTCGTTCTTGGGCGCGGAAGACGAATTCGCCAAGGCAATCCGTGTACTACGCGCAGTTCCCGCCATAGCGAGTAGGAAATTCTGCATTTGTGGCGTGAATTCGCGTCTCTCCGGAACCTTTTGAGCGAAGCTCATAATCCAATAAATGATTGAGCAGAGATAACTTGCGCTAAGCAATTGCTCGAGATGGTGATATTGGGTGGCAAACTCAGGCACTCGGCTGGTATGCAGCATCGACACAGTTAGACTGACGATGGAAAAGAAGCCGAGGCCCGTGGCAATCTGCAGCTCTCGATCCCGCCATCCGATCGATAGCAATTGACTGCACCCCGCGATTGCCAGAAAAAACAGGATTCGTATGACCGAGAATGTTAGCTGGAAATGAACGATCAGACGGCTGTCCAAAGTGAGTTGATCCAGCCCAGGAGTTTTTGCGAAAGGCCAAATGATCGCACAGGCCAAAGCAATTATGAGGCCGACAGCAAAAATAGCTCCGCGGGGAAGGGATGAACGCACCGGTCGCAGAACGGACATAGAGACTTCAACTAAAACGCAAAATTGGAAGAGGGAATCGATGATGGTGGTAATCAGATATATACGAAGATCAGAATTAGGATAACGACGTACAAGAAAATACTGAGTGGTGTCGCTCAGCATTCCACAAGCCACGTATGCACAAAACACCGGAAAGTCTTTATAGACGCGCTTGTAAAGCAGCAATATAAGAATCGCTGCTTCCACAACATAACCGGCAGCGAATAGCGTCGAATCCAAGGTCACCGCCTGCCTCCCGCCAGAACGCAAAGACAGAAACAAGACTCAACTTTAACAGTGACCGGCAACCTTCCGAAAGAAAAATGGCTAGATGGTAACCCTCATGCGCAACGTAAGATCGGCTGCACCACGATCGGCGAGCTGGCCATGCGTAGAATCGGCTGCACCACGATCGGCGAGCTGGCCATGCGCAGAATCGGCTGCACCACGATCGGCGAGCTGGCCATGCGCAGAATCGGCTGCACCA
>NZ_JBARMD010000114.1:0-1817 GCF_049802275.1 Occallatibacter sp.
GCCCATGATGGTCTCGTCAACCTGCTGCGGTTCAACCCCTGCCCGTTTGACCGCCTCGCGTACCACCAGCGCACCCAGTTTCGGCGCGGTGTAGGACTGCAAAGAGCCTTGAAATTTTCCGATGGGCGTGCGGACGGCCGAAACGATCACGACCTCTGACATGGAGATCTCCCGATGTATGAGATGGTGCGGCACCTATATTACGACCCCAAACGTTAGATGCGCCCCGCCTCGCGAAGTTCACGAATCTCATCCTCGTCGAAGACACGGGAGCGGATGAGGAAGCGCAGGCCTTCGGCGTTGTCCAGCGAGAACATGCCACCTCGGCCGGGAACTACATCGAGCGTGAGGTGGGTGTGTTTCCAGTATTCGAACTGGCTGCGGCTCATATAGAAGGGTTCGCCATCGACTTCGCCGAGTTGCACGTCGGAGTCGCCGACGAGGAATTCGCCGCGCGGATAGCACATGGGCGAGCTGCCGTCGCAGCAGCCCCCCGACTGGTGAAACATCAGCGGCCCGTGCTTCTCGCGTAAAACGCGGATAAGGTGGATGGCGAGGTCGGTGGCCTCGACTTGTTTGGGGATTTCCGGCATAACCGCAGATTCTTGTCGATGCTTCATTCGTTAAGATTCGTGCTTTCCCACCCATGACGCGATGAAACTGCCTCATGGATGGGGCATCCAGCTTACTCCCTATTCCCTAGTCCCTATTCCCTATCTTTAAAAGAAGCCGAGCTTCTTCGGGCTGTAACTGACCAGCATGTTCTTGGTCTGCTGATAGTGATCGAGCATCATGCTGTGCGTTTCGCGGCCTATGCCAGATTGCTTGTAGCCTCCAAATGCGGCGTGCGCGGGATATGCGTGGTAGCAATTGACCCACACGCGTCCCGCCTGAATACCGCGGCCGAGACGATGAACGCGATTCACATCCCGCGTCCACAGGCCTGCGCCTAATCCGTAGAGCGTGTCATTGGCAATTTCAAGAGCATCGGCTTCGTTCTTAAATGTCGTGACGGAGACGACAGGCCCGAAGATCTCTTCCTGGAAAATGCGCATCTTGTTGTGGCCTTTAAATACGGTTGGCTGCACGTAGAAGCCGGTGTCCAGCTCACCGCCGAGTTGGGCGCGATTTCCGCCGGCCAGAACCTCTGCACCTTCCTTCTTGCCGATATCGATGTAGCTGAGAATTTTTTCCAATTGCTCGGTCGAGACCTGTGCGCCGATCATGGTGTCGCTCTCAAGCGGATTGGCCTGCTTGATGGCCGCTACACGCTTGAGTGCCCGCTCCATGAACTTGTCGTAGATGCTTTCCTGAATGAGCGCGCGGCTTGGGCAAGTGCAGACTTCGCCTTGATTGAGCGCGAACATCACGAAGCCTTCAATCGCCTTATCGAAGAAGTCATCGTCTTCGTTCAAAACATCGGCGAAGAAGATGTTCGGAGATTTGCCGCCGAGCTCCAGCGTTACGGGAATCAGGTTCTGGCTGGCGTACTGCATGATCAGCCGGCCAGTGGTGGTTTCGCCTGTAAAGGCGATCTTCGCTACACGTGAACTTGAGGCCAGCGGCTTGCCGGCTTCGAGGCCGAACCCATTGACGATGTTGAGCACGCCGGGAGGCAGGATATCGCCCACCAACTCCGCCCAGACCAGGATGCTGGCGGGGGTTTGCTCCGCGGGCTTCAGAACTACGCAGTTTCCGGCGGCAATCGCCGGAGCAAGCTTCCACGTCGCCATCAGGATGGGAAAGTTCCACGGAATGATCTGGCCCACAACGCCAAGCGGCTCATGGAAGTGATACGCGACGGTGTCGTGATCGAT
>NZ_JBARMD010000115.1:0-4185 GCF_049802275.1 Occallatibacter sp.
GGATACAGCTCTCGCCGACGATCCCATGCTCACCGATCGCAGCGGCCTGCGCCGTCGCCGTCCTCTGCTGCGCGTGGTGCTCGACTCCGCACTCCGCATGCCGCTTGACTCGAAGATGGTGCGCGGCGCCGAGAACGACGTCGTCATCTTCACCGTCTCCAAAGATGAAGGCCGCATCAATGAACTTCGAAGCCGCGGCGTGCGCGTCGAAGTTCTCCCGCCCGAAGCTGGGCGCGTTCCCCTCGGCAAGCTATTCGACAAGCTTGGCGAAGAAGGCATCCTCTCCGTCCTCACCGAAACCGGTACGCGCCTGAACACGGCCCTGCTCGCCAGTGGACTGGTCGACCGGGTACATCTCTTCGTCGCCCCGCAGATCATGGGCTCCGACGCCGTCCCCGCATTCAAAGGCATGCCTGAAGCCATCCGCATGGGCGAAGTCGAAGTGGAACGCTACGGTAACGACCTCGGCCTCTGCTCCCTTCTGCGCGATCCCTGGTCCAGCAACTGATCGAACGCGATCGGTTCGTTCGCAGCACCAAGACGTACGGCTTTTCCGTTCCGAAACTCGGCTGCTGTCTTAAAATGATTTCACTTGCCCGGGATCAAACAGAGAGACGTGAAAGAATACTTCTCGAGTTGGCTGTTCACAGCCGGATTCATTGTGCTGCTGGTGGGGAGCGCGCCTCTGCTCACGATTATTGTGCTGGCCAAAATCGGCATCTGGCCCGACCCTGATCCAAACCCCATCGGGCCCGGCCTCCTCACCTTCGTCACCTTCTGGCCCGGCGTTCTTCTCATGGTGATCGGCGCACGTCGAGTGAGCGCGCATCGCCGCAAAATCGGCGGTTAAATCTCAAGCCTCTGCAAAGCACGCATGTTGATCCCCAACCGCCAATTTTCTGATCCCTTAGAATCAATCCATGTTCACCGGCATCATCGAGCAGACCGGCACCCTCGTCAGCCTCACCGATCGCGGCGGCGTTCGCCGCATCACAGTCGAAGCCCCCGGCATTGCAAACCGCCTTCGTGAGGGCGACTCTCTCGCCGTCTCCGGCGTCTGCCTCACTGCTCTCGATGTCGACCCGACCTACTTCCACGCAGACCTGGCGCAGGAGACTCTGGACCGCACATCCCTCGGCGCGCTCAAGCCCAGCGCGAAAGTGAATCTCGAATTGCCAACCGCAGCAGGAAGTCCGCTTGGCGGCCACATTGTCCAGGGCCACGTCGACGGCGCCGGGGTCATGACCGCGCTAGATCCCGTGATCCCCGAGACAAGCCCTCATTTCAATCGCGAAACCACCGACTGGACCCTCAAGGTCCGCGTCCCCGAAAGTGTCTGCCAGTGGATGGTGCACAAAGGCTCCGTCGCAATCGAAGGCATCAGCCTCACGATTGCAGCGATCGAAGACGACACCATCTCCATCGCAATCCTGCCGCTGACCTATTGGCGCACGAATCTCCACGCGCTCAGCGTCGGCGCGCCAGTGAATGTCGAGGCCGATGTCCTGGTGAAGCTCGCGTATCAGCAGATGCAATCCGCGAAGAAGCCAGAGTTTGACTTGACCGAGCAGTGGCTCGTCGCAAACGGATATTGATTCGGAGCAAAAATCGGAGTCAGTCAATGAGATCGATAAGAGAGATCGGACTGAAGACACCAGAGCACAGCGCGAGTACTTCCGCTATTCGGGAGTTTCGGCTGAACTTGAGCAGCGAGGAGCCGGAACATCGCGTCCGGAGCTTGCCTGGGCATGCCGCACCGGACAACCCAAAGAACTGTTCACTCCTGAAGATGGTTTTCGAAGAGCTACTTCGTCGCAACCTTCGGCGGATCGGTGACATACTCGTCTCCGGTTCGCGCCAGAATTTGCCCGCGCCGATCCGTCAGCAGCTTGAGCTGTTTTGTCAGCTCGATAAATTCCTGCTTCTGCTCCGCCGTCATTTCCGCACCGTTCTGCGTTGCCTTGTTCAGCTCATCCAGCTTCGCCTGCACCTTCGGAACCTCGCGATCGATCAACACCGGATGAATATTCGGCGTCTTCGCCTTCCCTGCAGCCAGCGAATTACGGTTATTCTCTCCCCAGACCGGCAACATGCCCACGTGCGCCAGTTCCACGCGCACGCCTGCCGGGCCGTAATCGTTCCGCACCGCCGAAAACAGCCCGATCATCGAATCGCGCGGATCGCCATCTTTGTCCGGCATTAATCCATCCACGTAATTCCGCGACTGGTTGGACAGAAAATTTCCCAGCGAATAAAAGATCACCGCCATCCGCCCATCCGCAGTGCTATAGGTCTCAATTGGCTGCAAAACATGCGGGTGATGCCCCACGATCACTGAAGCCCCAGCATTCAGCATCTTGTGTGCAATGTCCACGTCTTCAGGCCGCGGCGCCGGCGCGTATTCCGTTCCCCAGTGAATCGAAATCACCAGCATGTCGCACTGTGCCTTCGCCGCCCGCACCGCGGCCAGCACCTGCTCTTCGTCCGCCCCGGGCGCTCCGCCTGACTCACCCGGATAAGGAAAGAAATTCACATGTGGCTGATCGTCCTTGTCTGGATTGCGGTTTCCATTCAGCCAGCGCGTCATCCCCAGCCAGCACACCTTGATGCCATTGGCCTCCACAACCAGCGGCTGCCAGGTCTGCGCAGCCGTGTCGCCCGAACCCACAAACTGCAGCCCGATCTCGCGCAGATGGTCACGTGTCTCTGCGAATCCTGCCCATCCCTGGTCCATCACATGATTGTTCGCAAACGATACGATCTTGATCCCATTTGCCTTCAACGCCTCAGGCAGCGCCACCGGCGCGTCAAACATGAACGGCTTCGATCCTTTGGAGTGAACCGGGGCCACCGGTGTTTCAAGGTTCACAAACCCAAAGTCCGCACCCTCGAAAACGTCGCTCACATCCGCCAGCAGAGATCCCCACCCTGCCTCTCCTCCACCGGCGGCTTCGGCTGCTGCCCGCACTGGCTCATGCGGAATCACGTCCCCGCCGACCGCAAAATTGACCCGTGCAAGCTCATGAGGATAGGGTGCCGGAGCGGCGGCGCGACGCAGGTTTGCAGGGGACCCGAGAAAAAAAGCTCCCGCCAGCACCAGTCCTAACAACATCACTACCGTAAGTGCCGCTGCCCGCGGGCTCAGGCCCAGCAGGTTGCCAGACCCGGTTTCCTGCCCCGGCGGAATGCCTTCGCCGGAATTCATCCATTTTGCCGTCTGGTCCATGGGGGGCTTGATCCATCCTCAGCATACCCCCGGAAAAGAAGGAGGTTAGTCCCAATCTGAACTTAAGTACCCTCAACGGCAGTAACCCTATATATTGGCACGGAGAATCGGCGAACGGTTCCGCGGGAATCTGCGTCTATCCTATGAGCGAAACTGTTACCCTTGAACAGGAAAGCGAACGGAAGGCCGGCACCGCTCGGGGCGACGGGCCGGTACCCTGAACTATGGCAGAGTTCGTAATCAAGTTGGCCGATGAACGCGGTCGCGTAATGGAGCAGATCCAGACCGCCTCCACTGCGGAGGAGTTGCGTGCGCGCTTCTCCCATGCCGGTTATCACGTCTTCTCAGTGAAGGCGCGATCCGGTCTGGGCGGTGTTTCGCGCCGCAAGGTCAAGCTCGAGCCGTTCCTCATCTTCAACCAGCAGTTTCTTACTCTCATTCGCGCCGGCCTGCCCATTCTCGGTTCGCTTCAGATGCTCACAAAGATCCAGAAGAGCGCCTACTTCCGCAGCCAGCTCGAGGACATCGCCAACCGCGTCAAAACAGGTGAATCTCTCTCCGCTGCCTTTGAAGCGCAAACCGGCGTGCCGGTCATGTACACCACAACCCTGCTCGCCGGCGAACGCTCCGGCAACCTGCAGGAGGTGCTCGAACGCTATATCGGTTTCCAGCGTGTTTCGCTCACCTTCCGCAAAAAGCTCACAGCCTCGCTCATTTACCCCGGCCTGTTGCTCACGATCGTGAGCGGACTGCTCGTCTTCATGTTCACCGTGGTTATCCCCCAGTTTGCTCAGCTTTACGACCAGATGGGCTCAAAGCTACCCGCGCTCACCGTAGACCTTCTAACCTTTGGCAAGTGGACGCAGCACAACATCCTTTGGATTGCCCTGAGCGTGCTTGTATTAGCCGTGACCATCTGGCGCTTTTCTATCACCGAAAAAGGCCGCGATATGGTGGAC
>NZ_JBARMD010000116.1:0-7945 GCF_049802275.1 Occallatibacter sp.
GGAGAAGAACCGATTGGCACACATTTCGGCATGAATGATGCGGTGTACAGCGGAATGTACGAGATTGTAGGTGTGGTGCGAACGTCAAACTATACCGATCCGAGCGGCCATTGGCGGATGCCATTGCTCTTCGTGCCATTGGCGCAGCGCGCGCATTTTAATACGGCGATGGCGCAGATGATTGAAGAGCGCTCGCACCTTATTGAAGGCGTGGTGTTGGAAATGCACGGCAGCATGCAGGGGCTGGAACCGCAGGTACGGCGTGCGTTTGCCGAAGTGGACTCGAATTTGACGCTGGTGAGCATACGAACGATGGAACAGCAGGTGGCCGACCGGATGGACCAGGAGCGATCCGTCTCGCAGTTGACGGGTCTATTCGGCATTCTTGCGCTGGTGCTTGCGGCGGTGGGTCTGTACGGCGTTACTGCATACGGCGTGGAGCGCCGCACCGGCGAAATCGGCGTGCGCATTGCGCTGGGTGCGAACAGGGCGCAGGTCGTGGCCATGGTATTGCGCGGTGCGTTTGTGCAGATTCTCATCGGGCTTGCCATCGGGATTCCGGTGTCAATCGGATGTGCGCGATTGATTGCTTCCCAACTCTACGAAGTGAAGGGTTGGGATCCGGTGGCGCTGGGTGGCTCGGTTGCAGCACTGGCATTGTGCGCGCTTGTGGCGAGCCTGGTGCCCGCACGTCGGGCCGCGACCATTAATCCGGTGCGGGCGCTTCGGGTGGAGTAGGTCCTGGGGAGCATGAGCGCGAGGCGCAAGGTCTCGTCGGTGCTGGGCTTCGATCCCAGGTCTCAACTTCGAGACCTGGGGCACCCAGTTTCTGAAAGAGCCGAAAGGCTATTCGCCGCGCAAGGCTTGCATTGGATCAATTGACGCTGCGCGAATCGCGGGGAGTGTAGACGCTACAACCGTGAGCAGCAAAACTCCGATTGCCGCGAGAGCCAACACGAGCGGATCAAATGGGCTCACGCCGAATAGCATCGATCTGAGGAGCCCGGAAGCTGCCGCGGCGCCCGCGAGACCGATGACACATCCGACTATGGCGAGTTTCGCGCCGGACTGAATCACCAGCCCAACAATGGCAGAGCGTTGCGAACCGAGTGTCATGCGGATCGCCATCTCCTGCACGCGTGAGGCGACGGAGAACGCGATCACGCTGTAGATGCCAAGCACAGCGAGCAGCACAGCTGCAGAGGCGAAGCTTGAGATCAGCACCGTATTGAAACGCCGGGACGACTCCGATTCCGACACCACCTGTTCCATGGTCTGTACCTGCGTCAACGGGAGCAGGGGATCGATGGAGCGCACCGTGGAGCGCAAGGCATTTTCCATTTGTTCCGGCGGTAGCGCCGAGCGCAGCACAATGTACCCGCCGTTTCCGTTCAGGTCGCCGGGTGCAGCCAGTGAACCGATCGCATCCTCTGCCTGGTCAACGGGCATGTAGTACTGTTCGGTCGCAGGATTGTCGGGCGACATAAGCTGGGTGTCAGACACTTCGCCCACGACGGTGAGCCAAGGTGTCTGCATCTGCGCGGTGCCGATGCGGAGCCGCTTGCCAATCGGATCCTGGTTCGGCCAGTAGTGCTGCGCAAACTTGTGATTCACGATCAGCACCAGTTGCGTGCCTGCATGATCATCCTCGGTAAACGTGCGCCCGCGCAGCACTCGAACTCCCATCGCCGGGAAGAAGTTTCCCTCAACCTGCGAAACCGTCGCAAGGTTCATGTTCGCGCCCGGCGGTGGTGTGTAACCGTCAACTACGAAGGTCTGGTTGTTGTTGACGCCCTGCGACGGCAGCAAACTCGTAAGGCCAACGGACTGCACTCCCGGGAGCTGATTGAGCTTCAGCAGAAGTTCGCGATTGAATGTATCAACCTGCGACTGTTTCGAGTACTGCAGCTGCGGCAACGAGTAAGCCGCGGTGGTGACGTGCTGCGGGCTGAATCCGAGATCAACCGCACGCATCTTGTCGAAGCTGCGCAACAGCAGACCCGACGCGGAAAGCAGCACCAAAGCGATCGCAATTTCTGCAACCACCAGCGTCGACCGCAGGCGCGCGTGGCCTCCGCCAGCGCTACCGGTGCGTCCGCCTTCCTTCAGGTTGCTGTTTACGTTGGTACGTATCGCAGCGAATGCGGGTGCTAGTGCGCATGCCAGTCCGGTTACGACGGCCAGCCCCAATGCAAACGCAATCACCTGCCAGCTGAGCGAGATTTCATCTACGCGCGGCAGGCTCTCTGGCAGCATGCTCTTGCCCACGCGCAGCGCGACAGCCGCAAGAATGAGCCCAAGTATTCCGCCGCTGACACTAAGCACCAGGCTCTCGAGAACCGCCTGGCGAATCAGCGCTGAAGCGCGTGCGCCCAGCGCGAGCCTTACCGCAACTTCGCGCTGGCGGCGAATGGCGCGCACCAGCATCAGTCCAGCAAGATTGAAGCAGGCAATCAGCAATACCACGGCCACAGCAAGAAACAGGGTGCGCAGCAGGGAACGCGACTGCTGCACAGTATCGCCTTGCAGCGGGCGTACCAGTGCGTTGATGTGCAGGCTGGCCATTTCAGCCGGATAGCCGCGCATGATCTCCTTTGCCACGCGATCAGCATCGCTTTGTGCCTGCGTGGGCGAAATGCCGGGCTTCAGACGCCCAATCATCTGGTAGCTCCAGTTGCTCGCACTCCGCGATGCAAGCTCATCAGGCCGGAAACTCATCGGCACCCACAACTCTGCGCGATTGAGCTGGCCAGGTATGAGGGGGAATTCAAATCCGCGCGGCATCACTCCGATTACGATGTAAGGCTTGCGGTCGAGAAGCACCTTGGTGCCGACGATTTGCGGGTCCGCGTGAAAGCGTGTGCGCCACGTGGAATTACTGAGAACCGCGACCTGTTGATGATGTTCGTCCTCGTCTGCGGTAAAGACCCGGCCAAGTTGCGGAGCTACTCCAAGTGCAGAGAAGATGCCGGCCGTGATCCGCGAAGCATTTACCTGCGCCGGATCGCCGCTGCCGGAGAGCTCAAAGGCAGCACCCTGATATGCGCCCAGTGCGGTAAAGGAGCGCGTGTCGCGCGTGTAAGCGAGGATGTCCGGGACGGTGACGCCGACTTCATCGCCTCCCTGGCCCACTTCGACTCCCTGCAGGTGATCGGAGAGCACCATCAAACGATCCGAATCGGGGAAGGGCAGGGGCCTCAATAGCACTCCCTCCACGATGGAGAAGATCGCGGTGGTGGCGCCAATGCCGAACGCGAGCATGAGAACGGCAGTGATGGTGAAGCCAAAGGAGTTGCGCAGTTGGCGAAGAGCGAGCTTCAAATCAAGACGAAATCTCTGCATGCGGATCCTCGGGGTCAGGGTCTTTCCAGGAAGGTCGAAGCACGTGTGCAACCAAATGACAACCGGGCTAATCCTTGCTCTCGCAAGAGTTTGCAAAATGGAGTGGGACCTGCTCCGACTCGACGGACGTTCAGAAACGGGAGGATGTGTCCGAAAATGGACGCACAAACGAGCTGCTTGAGAGACCCGGGGCTCGGTCTTTTCTCCACGGTCCGGCTGCAAAAAAGCCCATCGTCGAATTGCGGGTCAAATCCGACGTGAAGAAGGCCCACGATTTCAGCCGTGGGCCTTCTTCCAGCGCATTGATTTCCAGCCACGGTCAGTCAAGCTTTGTTCAAACTCCACCGACACCCGACGTCAGTTGTTGTCTGGATTTCGGTTGTGCTTACTTCCAGTCCCGCCAGAGGGCCACACCGCCCAGCAAGCCGGCTTCGTTTGAAACGATCTCGATGTTTTTACCCGGCTTGAAATCGATCTTCTTGGCGTTGCCGCCGCCCAGGTAGAGGTGGTCCCAGTTGAAGAGTTTGGCGGTTTGCTCGATCGCTTCCTGCAGGAGCTTGTTCCAATGCTTCTTTCCGTACTTATCCAGGCCGCGGCGCCCCAGATAGTCCTCGTACTCACGGTCTCTTTTCCACGGATGATGGCCCAGTTCGAGTCCCGGACATAGATGACCATTCGTAAAGAGCGATGAGCCCAGCCCTGTACCGAGAGTTATGGCCAGTTCCACGCCGTCGCCCTTGATTGAACCGTAGCCCTGCACGGCTGCATCGTTGGCCACGCGCACTGGCTTCTTCCAGAGCTTCTCGAGTTCCTTCTCCAGCGGGAAACCGTACCACCTTGGATGCAGATTGGCGGCGGTATATGTGATGCCTTTCTTAGTCACGCCGGGGAAACCGACCGAGACGCGGTCAAAACCAGGCAACGTCTTGCGCAGTTCTTCCAAGCCTTTCAGTACGGCCAGCGGCGTGGGCACGGCGGGTGTTGCCACGCGCTGGCGCTCGCTCACAGGATGGCCCCTGGCATCGACCAGCATCGCCTTCAGACCCGAGCCGCCGATATCAATGCAGATGGTGATGGGGTTGGAGGTTTTGGGCGAGGCGCTGCGCGCAGTTTGGGAGGACTTAGTAGTCTTGGCGATCATCAGCAGGAATTGTACTGAAAGACAGGGAATGGGGAACAGGGAATAGGGCGTAAAAGACTCCGGCGGGTACAAACTCTGTGATGCCGGTTACGCACAGAGGTCTCGGTGGTGGGCCGCTAAACTGGAAGTTGCTCCCGATGCCTTCTTATTGTGAAGTCGCGTTGCCAGTGCCGATCGATCGCACGTTCACGTACGCCCTGCGCGAAAGCGAGCCAGTGGCCCGGGGCTCCCGCGTCATTGCACCGTTTCGCAATGAAAAGCTGATCGGCGTAGTCACGGCCACTGAAGCGCCCGCTCCCGCAGACTTCGAGGCGAAGTGCATTGAGGCAGTGCTCGATGACGAGCCGCTTCTGAGCGAACACCTTCTCAAGCTGGCGGAGTGGATTGCCGGCTACTACCTTGCTCCTCTCGGCGAAGTCCTGCGCGGAATGTTGCCGCTGATGGCCGAGGTACGACGGGTTGTTTACTACCGCATTACCGATCTTGGCCGTGATGTGCTGGCGTCGAGTCTGGATGGGGATGGGAGGAGTTCCCAGGTCTCAGACACGAGACCGGCACGGCGGGGAAAGCGTTCCGTTGAAGATTTGGCCATGGAGCGTCGTGTGTTGGAGAGGCTGGCAGCTGGCGAGCCCGTAAAGGTATCGACCCTGCGCACTGCTACGGCCGCTATCTTGCCCGTGCTGGTTGCAATGCAGCGCAAGAAATGGATTGCGCGCGAGACTGCTGCCACCGAACGCGACGCACGCCGCACTGAGCGCTTCGCTGTTCTCATACCGGATACTCGCCTGCCTGTGTTGACCAAACTCCAGCAGGCAATTCTGGCTGAGCTGGCCGCAAACGGGGGCGAGGTTCCTTTGGCCGCCTTACGCCGCCGCGATCTGCCATCTTCCACTTTGCAGACGCTTGTTCGGCGCGAACTGGTGCGCATCGAGGAGCGCGCAGCCGCTTTTCGACTGGGCGGCATCGAAGCTCCAGTTCAACCGTTGACGCTCAATGAGTCGCAACTTGATGCGCTCGCGTCCATCGTATCCAGACTTGGGGCATTTCACTCGTTTCTGCTGCGCGGCGTCACGGGTTCAGGGAAGACCGCGGTTTACCTCAAAGCGATGCAACGCGCGCTCGACCGAGGGCAATCGGCCATCCTGCTTGTACCGGAGATCGGGTTGACTCCGCAGATGGTTGGCCTGCTTGACGCAGCCTTTGGCGAGCGCGTCGCACTTCTGCACTCGGCGCTTACTCCCGAGGAGCGTACCGAGCAGTGGCGCCGCATCCATCGCGGGGATGCGCCAATTGTGGTTGGCACACGCTCGGCTATCTTCGCGCCCGCGCCTAACCTCGGTCTCATCCTTGTGGACGAAGAGCATGACCAGAGCTACAAGCAGGAGGAGACGCCGCGATACAACGCTCGCGACGTCGCGGTGATGCGCGCCAAACTGACCGGTGCTGTGGTCGTGCTAGGCTCGGCAACTCCCTCGCTCGAGAGCTGGCAAAACTCCGTACAGGGCAAATACACGCGCATCGAAATGAACGACCGTGTCAAGAATCGCCCTCTGCCCGAGGTCGAACTTATCGACATGCGACGCGAGTTCCAGGAGACTGGGCAGGAGCAGCTCTTTTCGCGCTCGCTCGTGGACCAGACGCGCCAGGCTATCGAGCGCGGTGAGCAGGCCATCATCCTCCTCAACCGCCGCGGCTATTCGTTTGCTGTGCTCTGCCGCGCCTGCGGACAAAAACTGGAGTGCCAGAACTGCGCCATCGCCCTTACCCACCACAAACCCAGCGGCGAAGACCAGATCGTGCGCGCAGGCCAGCGGCTGGAATGCCATTACTGCGGTTTCAAGCGCATAGTGCCGTCGAAATGCCCGAACTGCGAGAGCGAGCACCTTTATTTTCTTGGCGCGGGCTCGCAGCAGGGAGAAGAGCGGCTGGCGGAGATCTTTCCCGGCGCGCGCATCGGCCGGATGGACCGCGACACGGTGCGCGGGCGGCATGATCTGGAGCATCTGCTCGCGCGACTCCACTCTGGCGAAATCAATCTGCTGGTCGGTACGCAGATGATCGCCAAGGGGCACGACATTCACGGCGTCACACTCGTCGGTGTGGTCGGCTGCGATCACGCGCTGTCGATGCCGGACTTTCGCGCCGCCGAACGCGTCTTTCAGTTGATGATGCAGGTTTCGGGGCGAGCGGGCCGGGGAGAGCTGCCGGGTCGCGTCGTCGTGCAGACGTACTATCCAGATCACTATGCGATTGTTGCGGCCAGCACCCACGACTACGCGGGCTTTGCTGAGCGCGAGCTGAAGTATCGCCGCTGGATGCACTATCCGCCCTTCGGCGTGTTGGCGAATGTTTTGATTCAATCAGACAAATTGGAGGAGGCGGCAGGGTGGTCGGCGACGTTGGGCAAGTGGTTTCAGCAGACAGCGCCGGAGGGAGTTCGGGTGCTGGGCCCTTGCACTGCGCCGATTGCTCGCATCAATAACGTATATCGCTTCCACCTGATTCTGAAAGCCGCATCCCGCAAGTCTCTCAACGCAGCACTACGAGGCGCTCTTGCACATGCGGATGAAGCCGGCATCCCTCGCCGCAACATCGTCGTTGACGTAGATGCCCAGCGCCTCATGTGAAGTTCCCCACAGTTCTAATTCGCTTTGGTCCTTCAAAGTCTTGTCACAGCCGGCTCAACCAAAACGAGCTAGAATTCCGGCGCGCACCAAGGAGGCGAGATGGGTTATACCAATGCATTTCTTGGGAGGCCGAAGCAGCCCGGCGACGATGAAGTCGTTGCTGCTCTCGGGCCAACCGCTAAGCTCTGGAATGAATTCATCGATTGGATGGCGAAAGAAGAAGGAGTTGCAGGGCAGGAGTGGAAGGGCATCTGCGTCAATAAGTACGGCTGGAGCTTGCGCCTGAAACAGAAGAGTCGCAACATTGTCTACCTCGGCCCGGGCGAAGGCTGCTTCATGGTTTCGTTCGTCCTTAGCGATAAGGCCCTGAAAGCAGCAAAGGAAGCGCAACTGCCGAAGACGGCTGCAGATGCGCTAGCCACAGCTCCGCGCTATCCCGAAGGAAACGGCCTGCGCCTCATCGTGCATCGCGCAGGCGATCTACGAGCGATTAAAGAAATCGCCTCGATCAAACTCGCGAACTGAAGCGTTATCTGATTTGTCTATATAGGCTCAGCCCGCAACCGCTGTCGCTCTCTTGCCCCAAAACCAGCGGATTGATGTTGTTTTTCCGCTCAAAGCCAGGCGCAAACGTGGCAGGCGCGAATGCGGCGACGCCGTCCGCACAGCACTAGTCTCTGCGGTCGTAGCCCAAAGGGGTCTTTCCGGCCAGCGCTTCGACCCGACGTGCGAATCAGGCGCTCGGAGTGGGTGTCCCGGACTCCAATGTATGCAGTTCTTTACCGGGCTTGAAGCGCACGGCTTTTCCAGGCGTGATGCTGACTTCGGTGCCGGT
>NZ_JBARMD010000117.1:0-4055 GCF_049802275.1 Occallatibacter sp.
TCATCTCGCACGACGTCGTCTCTTACATAGACGCGCACTACCGCACCATCCCCGATCGCGCCAGCCGCGGTCTTGTTGGTCACTCCATGGGCGGCTATGGCGCGTCGCGCATCGGCATGAAGCATCCCGAAGTCTTTGGCGCTCTTTACATCATGAGTCCCTGCTGCATGTCTTCGATGGTCGGGGGCGGCCCGGGCACCGCCGATCAGATCAAGGAGCGTGCGATCGCCAGCGAGAAGAAGGTAGCGGCGGCCAAGTCTCCGGCTGATCTCGCAGCACAGTCGCCCGGCTTCGCTTCCGCACAATACGCAACGGCAGCGGCGTGGGCACCTGATCCGAAGAACCCTCCGCTTTACTTCGATCTGCCAACCAAGGACGGGATTCTGCAACCGGAGATCGTAGCGAAGTACACAGCCAACTCACCGCTAGCTTTTGTCGATCAGTACATCGGAAATCTAAAACAGTATCGCGCCATCGCGATGGATGTTGGCGATCAGGATGGATTGCGATTTGATGCCACCAAGCTGCACACCATCCTCGATAACTATGGGATCGCGAACAGCTTTGAGATTTACTCCGGCACGCATGTCAGCGCAGTCGCCGATCGATTCCAGAACCACGTGTTGCCATTCTTCAGCAAGAACCTGTGCTTCACAGCCGATTGCCGGTAGACAGCAGAATGTCGGCGGACAGAAAGTCGAGATCAAAGATGCTTTGGAAAGCAGGAATTCTCCGCGCCTGTCGTGATGGATGGGAACTCATGCCCGTCCTGTTTCTCTTCTTTGCTACCTCGTCGATGGCAAACGCACAAATGCCCGGTCAAAAGGCGCCAGGTCCTCCGCCCGCTCAAATCGAGCAGACAAGCCACGGCATCCGCGCCACCGCGGGCAGGGAAGTCCTCGAGGTCACCGTGTGTTCTGATTCGGTGATTCATGTCGTTGCTACTCCTGTACCTTCTGCCCCCGCTTCGCCGCGTCCGTGGATGCTCGACGCGCAGCAATCCTGCCCGGGAGCGCCGTTCACGTTTACGCAGGACGTGAAAGCGGCCAGTTTGAAGACTGCTCAGCTTGAGGTGATCGTCAACATCGAGCGCGGCAATCTCTCATTTCGCACCATCAGTGGAGAATCGCTGCTGAACGAAGGCAACAGCATCCCGCGAACCTACGAGCCGGTCGAGCTCAATGGAGATCACACCTACCGCGTCACGGACCGCTTTTCTCCCTCGATCACCGAAGCGGTCTATGGGCTCGGCCAGCACCAGAACGGTATGTTTAACTATCGCGGCGCCACCGTTGAGTTGGGACAAAACAACACCGATGTCGCGATACCCCTGCTGATTTCGAGCAAGGGCTATGGGCTGATGTGGAACACCGCAGCGCTCACTTATTTTGACAATCGATTTCCACTCGATATGAAGCTGACGTCAATCGCGGGCAAGTCGATCGATTACTACTTCCTCTACGGACCGGAGATCGACGCCGTTCTTCACGAGTACCGCACCATGACCGGCCACACGCCGATGCTGCCCAAGTGGGCCTACGGCTTTTTCCAATCAAAGGACCGCTACGTATCACTCGACGAGATTCGCGGGATCGCAGAGCGCTATCGCAGGGAACATATTCCGCTTGACGCCATGGTGCAGGATTGGTTCTGGTGGAAGACCGAGGGAGATCCAATCTTCAATTCCAACTATCACGACGTCGCACAGGATCTAGAGGCCCTGCACGGGGAAAACGTGCACGCCATGATCTCTGTCTGGGGACTGCTCGATCCCAACTCCGAAACCTACAAGATCCTCGACGCAAAGCATGAGCTTGTGTCAGATGCGCACGTATACGACGCCACCAACCCCGAGGCGCGCGACATCTACTGGGAGCATCTGCCGGGCAAGCTGTTGGCGCAGGGATGGGATGCATTCTGGCTCGACAGCGCCGAGCCTGAAGAATACTGGCCCCACATGGGCGATGCCATCCTGAGCAGCCGCCAGATCGCCATCGGCAACGGCGCCGAATTCACCAACGTCTTTCCGTTTGCGCACACCCTTGGGGTGCAGGATCACTGGAAGGTTCAGAACCCGGGCAAGCGCGTCTTCCTGCTCACGCGGTCCGCATTTCTCGGCCAGCAACGCGTTGGTGCCACCGTCTGGTCGGGAGATGTCTACGGCACCTATTGGGGCCTGAATCACCAAGTCCCCGCTGGTTTAAATTTTGCGCTGTCCGGCTCTCCATATTGGACCACTGACATCGGCGGCTATTGGCCTCCGCACGAAGACCCAATCGCCGATCCAGCGTTCCAGGAACTCTACGCACGCTGGTTCGAGTACGGCACGTTCTGTCCCATCTTCCGCACTCACGGTCACCGGCCGCACAACGAGTTGTGGAGTTTCGACAAAGTCGAGGCGATACTGGTGAACTACGACAAGCTCCGCTATCGCCTGATGCCGTATATCTATTCGTTGGCCTGGAAGGTAACGAGCGAGGATTACACCATTCAGCGCCCCCTTGTGATGGATTGGCGCACGGACCCGAAGACCTGGAATCTTGGCAACGAGTTCATGTACGGCCCAGCAATCCTGGTCAACCCGGTGCTCAAAGCCGACGCGACCATGCGCAACGTTTATTTGCCGGCAGCTGCTGCATGGTACGACTTCTGGACCGGTAAATCGCTCAAAGGCGAACAAGAGATCGAAGCCGATGCGCCCCTCGATCGCATACCGCTCTTCGTGCGCGCCGGCTCCATCCTTCCCATGGGACCGCAGATCGAGTACGCCACGCAGGATCCCGCAGGGCCCATTGAGCTTCGCATTTATCGCGGCGCAGATGGGAAATTCGACCTTTATGAAGACGCAGGCGATGGTTACGAATACGAGAAGGGAATGCACTCCATCATCCCCATCCGCTGGGATGATCGCAGTTCTTTGCTCACTATCGGCTCGCGGCAAGGCTCATTCCCCGGAATGATTGAACACCGCAAATTCCGCGTCGTCCTGGTCGTTGGCGGACATGGAACAGGCGTAGATGTAACCAGCACGGCAAACGCGGAGATCAGTTACGAAGGCAACGAAGTTCACGCAACCATCAAGTGATTCGGCGCGGCGCCGGGCTTCGTAAAACAGAATAGTCCACGCAACGCTAACATCTGTTTACGGAATAGAAGGTCGGCTATGACGAAATGCAATCTCTCACTTCTGCTGGCGGGTGCGCTGTGTGCGCCCTTGGCTGCCCAATCTCAATCGGCTCAAAACTGCGCCGCTCTCGCAGGCCTCAAGATCGACGAAGTGGAAATCACCAAGGCCGCAGTCGTTCCCACCGGAACCACCGTCCCGCCGCCGTATCCCGGCGCTCCTTCCATTGGCCCGCTTCCAGCGCATTGCCGCGTCGACGGCGTCATCAATCGCCGCAAGGGCGTAGACGGGCAGGAGTTCGGCATCGGCTTTGCTCTTGCATTGCCCGAAGATGCGGCCTGGAACGGTGACTTCATGATGCAGGGCGGCGGAGGCGGCAATGGCATTATCGCGTATCCCGCTGGAGCGAACTACGCTGGCGACAAGCCAGCACTCTCCCGCGGATTCGCCGTGGCCAGCACCGATACAGGGCACAAGGCAAAAATGGGTGCCTTCGACTTCACCTTCATGCGCGACCAGCAGGCCTATCTCGATTTCGCCTTCCTCGCGAACGCTGAAGTCGCCGGGGTCGCCAAGCAGATCATCGCTCATTACTACGCAAAACCTGCGGCGTTCTCCTACTTCGTAGGCTGTTCCACAGGCGGGCGCGAAGGCATGATCCTCTCGCAGCGCTATCCCACCGTATTCAACGGGATCGTCTCCGGTGATCCGGCCATGCGCACCGGGCTGTCTAACCTTGCCATCGCGCAATGGATCCCAGTGGCTTACAACCAGGCGGCTCCCAAAGACGCCTCCGGCAAGCCCCAGATCGATAAGTTCCTCACCGACGACGATCGAAGGCTCTTTATGGATGCGCTGATGAAACAATGCGACGCGAAAGACGGTGTTGCCGATGGCATGATCTCCGATCCGCTAGGCTGCGATTTCGACC
>NZ_JBARMD010000118.1:0-9913 GCF_049802275.1 Occallatibacter sp.
CGGCCGCCTGGATTGACAACGACTTCGGAGCAGGACCTGGCCGTCCTACATTGAGCTCGAGTCGTCATACAATCGAGCCGGCTCAGCAGTTCGCACTGATTCTACAGACTGCGATTGGGGCCAGGGCCGAGGCGCCGCAGTCGCCGCATTCGGTTGCAGTGTTCCTACGCCAGTTACCTAATCCCCGCCGCCCGCAGAAGATGAGGCGACGCGCTCACGATTCGTCTGCCTCAAAAGGCCAGCAGTCGGGAATACGGGCCATTCGTCGCAAACAAGATGACTTCGCCCGTGCGCCGGTCGAAGATTGCGGCTGAGAGAGGTAACACAAATGCGAATGCAGATCAGAACCTCGCTGTTGATCGCCGGACTTGCCCTGGGAACAGTAACCAGTTTGCCAGCCCAGTTGAAAACGGCACAAACATGGAACCTGCCCCAGGGAACGACCGTGAAGGACAGCGGTCCTCGAACCTACAGATTTGTTGTGGACTACAACACCGCCAACACCAAGGGAGAAATGGTATACCGCCAGCGCGTCACCGGC
Source organism: Occallatibacter sp. (assembly GCF_049802275.1). Classification (NCBI taxonomy): domain Bacteria; kingdom Pseudomonadati; phylum Acidobacteriota; class Terriglobia; order Terriglobales; family Acidobacteriaceae; genus Occallatibacter; species Occallatibacter sp. The sequence goes on from NZ_JBARMD010000118.1 coordinate 542, forward strand.
GAGTACACACGCGGACTTCCGGGAGGCGAGGTGATGTGGAAGAACGTAACCATGGCCAACGCGGTTGGTGCCACTGCGTCATTCGATGCGCCTCAGAAGAGCGACTTCATGGAGGGATTTCGCTATCGCAATGACATTGCGAGCACCATGACGCCGGACTTCTTCAAAGGATTCCCTCCCACTGCCGTGATGCAGCGTAATCTGGTTTGGGACACGAGCATGATCGAGATGTTTGGCCAGAACCACTTCGATCAGCTGAAGCTTAACGAGCCCTACCAGATACTTTCCAACCAGGACGTGAAAATACCGGACGTGGGTACGTTCCGCAACCACAACGTAGTGCTGGAGTGGATCGGTCGTTCGCAGAGAAATGGCCAGGAGTGCGCCCTGATCACGTACCAGGCATTCTTCAATCCAGTCCAGATTGCTACCGGCGGAATGACCTTGACCGGTCGCAGCGATTATTGGGGGGAGATTTGGGTATCGCTTGAGACCAAACAGATTGAGTACTCCACACTGAATGAGAGCGTGGTGGGAGAGATGAAACTGCCCGGCCAGGACGCCGCACAGGTTCTCAACATCTTCCGCAGCGGAACCTTCGAGCCTGTGGACGCAAAGTAGAGAACGGCACCGAACGAGGCATCCCCGATGAGCACGACAAAGGGTAACTGGCTGTTCTCTCTGGTCTGGATCAATGTCGCGGTTGCGACTGTAGTTTTCGTTCGCATCATAGGAAACCAGATTACGAGTGGGCGGGATCTTCTCTATGAGTTGGGGTATTCACTTCTCTTCGCAAACTTGACAGGCGTTCTTGGCTTTTTGGGAATCACCGCCATTGCGGCGAGAGTGCAGGCCCGCAAGATTCCCCTCATGCCCACTTTGTTTCTCTGCATCCTGGTTTTCGTCCCGGTAGGTTGTCTGGCTGCTGAAACTCTGTTGATGGCGTTCGGTGTGATTGCTCCGCACCAGTTTTGGCCTGTCTACCTGAACACTCTGCGTGTGAGTCTTCCGTTGTCGGCAGTGTTTGGTTTAGGCGCGCTGGTTCACGCGTTGTTGCGCGAACGCCTGCGAGCCACGGAGGAGAAACTGCACGAAAAAGAAGTAAGCGAGGAGCGGACAAAGAAGCTGGCAGCAGAAGCGCGTCTCAGCTCGCTCGAATCGCGCATCCATCCGCATTTCCTCTTCAACACGTTGAACTCGATTAGTTCAGCGATCGCCGTCGATCCCGCAAAGGCGGAACAGATTGTGGGGAAGCTGGCGGTGCTCTTGCGGGCTTCACTCGACAACAGCAATCAAACCTTGATTCCCTTGCAGGAAGAGCTTGCAATGGTCGAGAGTTATCTTGAAATCGAAAAATCGCGATTTGGAGAAAAGTTGCGAGGTTCTACCGAGGTGTCCGACGATCTGCGCAGCGCCAGGGTACCTCCCATGTCCGTGCAGGCGCTGGTTGAGAACGCCGTGAAATACGGAATCACTCCCCAGCGTGGCGGTGGAGAAATTCTGGTGGCTGCCTTCGAGCAAAACGGGAATCTCAGAATCGAAGTTCGTGATACCGGCCCGGGATTCGACATGACCGCAATACCCGCCGGTCATGGACTCGATAATCTCGTGGAGCGACTCGATGCGCTGTTTGGAGACAAGGCACACCTGAATGTATTCAGGCGGGACGGTCAATCTGTGGTGGAGATGGTGTTACCGCACGTATGAAACTTCGCGCCTACCTGGTGGACGACGAACCGCCGGCCCTCGAGCGGCTGCGGCGGCTGCTGGAGCAGACTGACCGCGTGCAAGTGATCGGTAGCGCCACCGAACCCGAGGAAGCTGTGACGGATCTGTCTGCCGATCCTCCTGATGTGTGTTTCCTCGATATCGAGATGCCGCGCATGAATGGTTTCGAAGTGCTGGCGCGCCTGCCCAACCAGCCCATCGTCATCTTCACCACTGCCTACAACCAGTACGCGCTGCAAGCGTTTGCTGTGAACTCAGTGGATTATCTGCTGAAGCCTGTCGAGCCGGAGTTCCTCGAACGCGCTCTCAATAAGGTTGAACGCTTGCGAGGGTCGCCGGATGCGCAGCCTGACTTCCCAAAGTTGCTCCAGCAACTTGCCAATTCCTTGCGTGAGACAAAGCCGGAATATCCTGACCGCATCGCGTCTCGTCTCGGAGATCGGCTCTGGTTTCTCGACCTGGTCCGTGTGACCCATTTCTACGCAGAAGACAAGCTGACCTTTGCCGTCTCTGAAGGCAAGATCTACTGCGTGGATCACACGATTACGGAGCTGGAAGACAAACTCAATCCCAGACAGTTTGCCCGAATTCATCGCGGAACGATCGTAAATCTCAGCTGGGTCAAGGATGTCGCTTTGCTTACTGGAGGCACAATGAGCGTTCGCCTCAGAGACAACAAAGAAACGGAGTTGACGGTAGCACGTGACCGTGCACGAGAGTTCAAGACGAGGGTTGGGTACTAGCTCGAGATGCCAACCCGATCCGGGTTGTAGGTTTAAGTCGCAGTCTTCAGATTTCAGTAAAATTGCTCTAATCAGGGACTCTTCCTCAAGGGCGAGAACACTCCGAGGCGCTTTTAAATATTGGCTAAAGCTACTTTCCTTCGTTCCGGCGGCTTCAATCCAACGGGATCAAGAGCTGGGTGCAAAGTCATCGGAGTTGGGGCGGATTTCCAGAATGCTCTGGACGAGGAGCGGACTGGCGTTTTAGCGTGGATAGGTTCCCTGGAGGATCAATGCTACGACGTGATTTTGTTCGCGCCGTGATCGCTGTCGGTGCTGCTCCCAAGGTCCTGTTGAGTCAACAAACCACAACGCCTGCAACGCCGCTGCCGGCGCCTGTGCCGTGGCAACTGGGGCTGAATCCGAAGACGCCGATTCCTCACGTAGAGGCCGCGGACGAGGTGGCCATGGCGGAGCTGCGTTTCTTTTCGCCGCAAGAGATGGCGACGTTGACGCGGCTGAGTGATGTGCTGATGCCCCCGATGGGGGAGAAGCCCGGTGCAGTGCAGGCGCAGACACCGATGTTTCTGGATTTTCTGATTGGCGACTCGCCGGACGCGCGCAAGCAGGTGTACCGCGAGGGGCTTGACTGGCTGGATGCGGAGGCTAAGAAGAGATTCAATGTGGAGTTTGCGAAGTTAAGCGATGCGCAAGTGGACGAGTTGCTGAAGCCGTGGCTCCGCACGTGGATGAATGATCATCCGCCGGCCGAGAAGCATGCGGACTTTATCAACATTGCGCACGACGATATCCGCACGGCGACGGTGAATTCCAAGGCATGGTTCACAGTTCCGGAAGTGGGCGCGGAGCCGAGGACGGCGGTGGAGCTTTACTGGTCGCCCATCGAGCCGGATGTTTCGCTGGAAAAGGCGGACTGTGCAAATGTTCCGCCGCACGTGCAGGCCGCACCCAAGGCGGATCATCCGATGCCGTCGTATCCACGATAGAGACAGGGACTAGGGACTAGAGACGAGAGAACAGGGAACGCGGAACGCGGGACCAAGGGATTAGGGAACAGGGATCAGAAACTAGATGCTGAATGAAACTTATGATGTTTTGATTATCGGGTCGGGGCACGCCGGAGGAATGGCTGCGAAGATTCTGACCGAATATGGGATTCGCTGCCTGATGCTGAATGCGGGACCTGTGGCCGATGTGAGCCACGACGCGGAGAAGAAGCCTGCGTTTGAGCTGCCGTTTCGCGGGTTTCGTCCGCCGGGGAGGCTGGAGCATGTGTTTCAGTCAAACGAATTCAACGCGAATGTGTGGGTGGATGAACAGGAAGTTCCGTACACGATTGAAGATGGCCAGCCTTACAACTGGGTGCGGGTGCGGTTGTTCGGCGGGAGGTCGTTGTTCTGGTCGCGGCAGTCGTTCCGGCTGAGCGATTACGAGTTCAAGGCGAAGTCACGCGATGGATTCGGCGAGGACTGGCCGATCAATCATGCGGATCTGTCTCCGTACTACTCGCGCGTGGAGGGAATCTTCTGCGTGAAGGGCGCGATGGATGGGCCGCCGCAGATGCCGAACGGGAATTTCATCCTTGATGATGCGCCTTGGAGCTCGGCCATGCAGAAGTTTATGGCTGTGGCCAAGCCGCGCGGGGTCCCCGTGTGCAAGCAACGGACGGCGCTGGGGCGGGATGGGCTGGCAAGCTCGGTGAATCTGCTGCTGCCGGACGCGGAGAAGACGGGGAAGCTGACTTCGATTGCGAATGCCGTGGTGCGCGAAATTACGGTCGACAAGAATACAGGATTACCGAATGGATGCAATTTTGTGGATCGGCTGTCGCACCGCGAGATGAGCGTGAAGGCGCGCGTGGTGGTGCTGGCGGCGGGAACGCTGGAGAGCACACGGCTGCTGCTGAATTCGAAGCTGGCGAATTCAAGCGGGCTGGTGGGGCGCTATTTGATGGATCAGATCTATGGCGCGGGGGTGGTGTGTTCGGTGCCTGAAGCGCGCAATGGAAAGAGCAAGGGAGTGATGGGCTCGTCGGCGATCATTCCGCGATTCAGGAATATTGATTCGAAGAGCGCAAATTTTCTGCGTGGGTATGCGTTCAACACGACCGCTTCAACCGGGGCGTTGGGGGCGCGGAATTTTGCGGCTTACGGCGCGGAGTTGCAGAGAAAGATGGACGAGTACCACGGCAGTGGCTTCCATATGACAATCATGGGCGAGGTGCTGGGGCGGTACGAGAATCATGTGCGGATCGACAAGGACCGCAACGATGCGTGGGGAATTCCGGTGCTGCACGTTGATACGAAGTACACCGATAACGAATTCAACATGGCGAAGGATGCCGTGAATACCGCGTGCGAACTGGTGGAGGCATCGGGATTCGAGGTACTGTCGAAGAATGACAAGCCGAATCCGCCGGGATACAGCATTCATGAAGTGGGCACGTGCCGGATGGGGAACGATCCGAAGAAGAGCGTGCTGAACAAATTCAGCCAGTCGCACGACCACAAGAATCTGTTTGTAGTGGATGGAGCGCAGTTCACCAGCGCCGGATGGCAGAATCCGACAATGACGATTTTGGCGCTATCGATGCGGGCATCGGAGTATCTTGCGGGCGAGATGCTGCGGCAGAATATCTGAAGCGCCGCCCTAACGCGAAAATTCGCTAAGCCCAACCCTGTTTGTCAGATAGGGACGTCGTGTGTCACTGCGGTCCGGCTTCATTTGGATCCGGCAGCACGTCTAATGAATAATTAGGGTGGTTGCGGTTCTTTGAGGTTCAACCCTGCCCCAGCGCGCGGGAATCCCTATAACCGGGGAGGGCCTCCTCAAAGTTGCAGCCCCAGAGGAGTAAGTGGAAGCAGTTTTGACTGAATTGGAAGCTGCGCTTGGACATGGCTTTGCCAAGGCTGAGCTGCTGGTGTGCGCGTTGACCCACCGGTCGCTGGCCAATCAGCAGATTCAGGCGATCGGCGTAGATGCGACCGCAGCCGCCATGGACAATGAACGACTTGAATTTCTCGGTGATGCTGTCCTGGGCCTGGTGGTGGGAGAGGCATTGTTTTTGAGCCATCCCGAGTGGCAGGAGGGCGAACTGACGCGAGTGCGTGCGCAACTGGTGAGCCGGCAGCACATGGCCAAGGTGGCGAAGGCGATATCGCTGGGCGACCATTTGCGTCTGAGCCGTGGCGAAGATCGCAGCGGACTGCGGCGGAAGAGCACAGTGCTCTCAAACACGATGGAGGCAGTGATCGGAGCACTGTTTCTGGATGGGGGCCTCGATCCAGTGCGGGCTTTCGCGTTTCGCTATGTTATGGGGGATGCGGTGGAACAACTGGCTGAGCAGTTGCGTTCGGGTGCGGCTTTGGGCAACTATAAGTCGGCGCTGCAGGAACGATTGCAGGCGGAACGGTCTGGCGCTCCGGTCTATCGCGTGAAGAGCGAAAGCGGTCCCGATCATCGCAAGCGGTTTCTGGTTGAGGTGCGGTTGAAGACGGCGGAAGGCGAGCCGGGCAAGGCGCTGGCACGCGGAACGGGCACGACAAAGAAAATTGCCGAGCAGGATGCTGCACGACGCGCGCTGTCACGGCTGACGAACAGTACTACCGCCTGGAACGCTGACGCGGAAATTGCGCATGAGGAGAAGGAAGAGACGGAGTGAGTTCCCCCACTCAATTCGCTAATGCCCCTTCGCGCACTTCGACGCACATCTGGCACCACCTGCCCACGGTGCCGGAGGCGCTGGCTTCGCTGATGCGTACCGTGGTTGTGGCGCTATTCCTGTTGACCTTTTTGGTCCAGCCGTTTCTTATCCCGTCGGAAAGCATGGAGCGTACGCTTTTGGTCGGCGATTTTCTTCTTGTAAACAAGCAGGTCTTTGCGCCCGACAATCGCATTTCCGAACACCTGTTGCCCTACCGGCAAGTGCAGCGCGGCGATATCGTCGTGTTTCACCATCCGCAGCCACATCCCTACCTGGTGAAGCGGGTCATCGGAGTTCCAGGTGACCATCTGCGCATCGAAGATGGTCGCGTAGTGATCAACGATGTGCCGATGAACGAGCCCTATGCGGCGTTTGAGCCCGTCGCCCCGGGCCAATTCAGGGACAACTTTCCGGCCCGGGTCTATACAGATCCCGATGTCGATCCGGAATGGTGGAAGCAGATGCAAACTCTTACGCGGAACGGCGAGCTTGTAGTCCCGCCTAACGAGTACTTTGTGCTTGGGGACAACCGAAATCATAGCTTTGATTCGCGTTCCTGGGGATTTGTGCCGCGCGAGGCCATTATTGCGCGGCCGCTTGTGATCTATTTCTCGCTGCGCCGGCCATCGACAACGGATGTAAAGCAGGCCACGGATGATAGACTCGGACACGACAGGGAACTCTCGGCACGCCTCGCGGCATTTGCGCGTTGGAAGCGCATTTTTCGCGTAGTTCATTAGCAAAGCTGGGAATCCGCAGAGTAGCCGCCAGCCATCTGGGCACAGAGCGACAGGATGACCACCAAAAATACGCCGCCGGCCAAGACGCCGCCCGAGATTGAGACTGCCCCCGAACAGAAACCCCACGAAGAGACGCCCTTTGAGGCGACGGCGAGCATCTGCTCGGTGCTTGTCGTGGGGCTGTTCATCCTTACGTTTCTTGCGCAGAATTTTGTAATTCCATCGGGGTCGATGGAACAGACGCTGCTGGTGGGCGATCACCTGGTCGTCGACAGGATAACGCTGGCGCCGCCGACCAAATGGATGCCCCTGGTGCACTATCGCGAGCCGAAGCGCGGCGACATCGTGGTATTCATCAAGCCGGGGGAATTGGACGCAGACGGCAAGCCGACGATTATGTTCCTGGTAAAGCGGCTCGTCGGCGTACCCGGCGATCATCTTCATCTGCGCAACGGGATCGTGATTGTGAATGGAGTGGCGCAGAGTGAGCCGCACGCGGTGCCGACCACTCCGGAGAACTATCGCGATTACCTTGACGACTTTCCCTCTGTGCCAATGACGGTTGACCTGGGGGCAACGGAGCGGTGGGCCGTGGAAATGCCGAACCACGTTGTGGATGGCGATCTGGTGGTTCCACCGGGGAAGTACTTCATGATGGGCGACAATCGCCATGACAGCCTCGACTCGCGCTTCTGGGGATTTGTTCCGCGGGAGAACATCGTGGGGCGGCCGCTATTCAACTACTGGTCGTTCCGAACGCCCGAGCACCAGTTCGATGAGACCGGGGTAGGCAACACCGTCGCGTGGATGGGGCATGTGGCGTTGCACTTCTTTACCGACACGCGCTGGAAGCGGACGCTGCACCTTGTACGCTGAGAGAGGCAGTTGTCAGTGATCAGTTTTCGCGATGATCGGTGAGAAGTGAAGACGCAACTGATGACTGACTCCAGGCCACTGACGACTGACCAGACCATGACGGAAGAAGCGCAAGGCCGGGCACACTGGCGATCAAAGCTATGGATCGCGGCGCTGGCGTTGACGATTCTGGTGTCGGTCATCGTGATTCCTCCGCTAGTCAGCATCACTCGCTACAAAACCCGTATTGCGCGCGCAATGTCGACTTCCCTGGGCCGGCCTGTGCGCATGTCGGGAGTCGAGTTGCGGTTGCTGCCTCGTCCAGAATTCGTGATCACCGATTTGATCGTGGATGAAGATCCAACGTATGGTGCAGAGCCGGTATTGCACGCCAACTCGGTAACGGCGGCGATACGGCTGTTTACGCTGTGGCGGGGAAGGCTGGAGATCAACCGCATCAGCGTGGACGAAGCGAGCCTGAACCTGGTGCGGACCACCGAGGGAAGATGGAATCTTGACACCTTGTTTCGTACCGCATCGCACTCGCAAGCGGAGGGAGTGAAGGCGGGTCGGCCGATTCCGCTGCCTTATCTTGAAGCTACCAACTCACGCATCAATATCAAGCGGGGATTCGAAAAGTTGCCCTATTCGCTGGTGAATGCGGATCTCTCGTTCTGGGAAGAGAACCCGGGCGACTGGCGGATACGTCTGAAGGGGCAGCCCGCGCGTACGGATGTGAGTCTCGACCAGGCCGACACCGGGATTGTGCAACTGGAAGGGCGCATGCGCCGTGCGGAGGAATTGCGTCTGATGCCCATGCACGTCGAGATGGAATGGCGCGAAGCGCAGTTGGGGCAACTGAGCCGGTTGCTGATCGGGTCAGATGCGGGATGGCGCGGGGACGTGACGGCGGAGATGAAGCTTGATGGTACTGCGGATGCCGCCAATGTGACGACGCGGTTGCGGGCGACGGGTGTGCATCGGGAGGAGTTTGCGCCGGTGGCGCCTCTGGATTTCGATGCGAATTGCGGGTTCTCGTATCACTATTCGGCGCGCACCATTGAGAAGCTGGTGTGTGATTCGCCGCTTGGCGATGGGCATCTGCGCCTGGAGGGTAACTTGCCGAGCGATGGCCAGCCGAAGCTGTCGCTGGAGCTTCAGAAGATTCCGGCGCAGGCGGTTCTGGATGCTTTGCGGACGGTGCGGCAGGAACTCGGCGCGGGACTCGAGGCTGATGGAACGTTAAGCGGCAAGCTCACCTACGATACGACCGCGCCGCCAGTTGCGACGCCGCAGGTGAAGCCCTTACATCGCGGCAAGAAAACGATGGCGAAACAGGCGCCTGCAGCACCGGGGCCCCTAAGCGGAAGCGTCACGGTGGATGCGCTGAAGCTGAGCGGCGGTGCACTGGGCCAGCCAATCCAGATCCAGAAGGTGGTGTTCGAGCCCTCAGTGGGAACGAATGGACTGGGAAGCGAGTTGGCTGGAACGGCGAATGTGCCGGCCGGAGCGCCTGCGCCGCTGGTGTTTGCATTGCGGCTGACGCAGAGCGGATACCAGGTGACGGCTCGAGGGTCCGGGTCGCCGGCGCGAGTACGGCAGT
>NZ_JBARMD010000119.1:0-3006 GCF_049802275.1 Occallatibacter sp.
CTGTTGCTCCGCGGCTTGCTTCTGCTGACCCAGCTGCTCATTCAGCACGCGCACCTTCTGCTGCTCCGAAAATGCAAAGAATAGCGATGCCGCCGCCGCAAGCCACCCGATCCAGAGCGCCGTCCTGCGCGCCGGCCTCTTCGACTCCATCGAAAGAACAGGTGCTGCCACAGCACCACCGCTATGCGAACCATCCGCCGCCAATCGCTCCACAAACCGCTGGCGCGCTCCCTCAGGCAAAGGCTTCTGCTCCACACTTACCGCAACCAGAGCCAGGTCCCCGTTCACCTCTGCCAGTTCCTGTTTGCACCTCGCGCACCGATCCAGATGCGAACGCACCGCCGCGAGCTCATGCGAATGCATAGCCTGCATTGCGTAGAGGACAAGATCCTCCTGCGGTATGTGCTCGTCCTGCATCATGCGCTCATCGCCTTTCTTAGGGTCATCAGTGCCGATCGTATCCGCGTTTTCACTGTTCCCAGCGGATCGCCCGTTCGCGTCGCGATTTCCGAGTGTGTCAGCCCCTCAAAAAACGCCAGCTCCACTGATTTCTGCTGCTCCAGCGGAAGACCTTTCAGTATTTCCCTTACCTTCTCCATCATCTGGTTGCGTTCAAGTTCCGACCCCAGATCCGAACTCGAAGCCAGCACCACGTCGTCAACTGAATCCGTCGGCCGTCTCCGCCGCAGAGAATCAATCGCCCGGTTCCGCGCCATCACCGCCAGCCACGCACCGAGGGATCCACGGCCCGCCACAAACGCATGGGGATTACGCCAGACCTGGAAAAATATCTCCTGCATTACATCCTCGGCCTGCCCGGGATCATTCAAGACACGCAGCGCCACCGAATACACCATGCCGCTGTATCGATCGAATAGATCGGTCATAGCCTGTTTGTCGCCACCCTTTGCCCTTGTCAAAAGCGACTCATCGCGGACGGCCTCATCCCCCGGGCCGCGATGCGTCGCATCCCCATCAAGAGAACGCTGGGACTCTGCTAGCGGATTGGAGGGGCTCTCACTCATAGGTCAGGATCGGGTAACCGCAGAAGATCAAACCGTATTCTAGTGAGCATCGGTGCACGTGCCTAGAGAATTTCTGCAAATCGCTGAAGAACTTTACTCCTGATGCCCCCGCATCCAAATACACACACAGGTGTTAGCATCAAACCTGACAGATGCAAACAAATAAGCTAAAAATCATCCCCCTCGGCGGCCTCGGCGAATTCGGAATGAACTGCCTCGCGATCCGCTGGGAAGACGACATAATCGTCATTGACGCCGGGCTCATGTTCCCGGAATCGGAGTTGCTCGGCGTCGACATCGTCGTACCCGACATCACCTACCTCACCGAGAATAGGGAACACGTCCGCGCCATCATCCTTACCCACGGCCACGAAGACCACATCGGCGGACTTCCATGGATCCTCAGCGAACTCAAGGTTCCCGTCTACGCCACCGAATTCACGTTGGCCTATGTCGAAGGCAAGCTTGAAGAGCACCAGCTCCTTGACGAAATCACCCTCATCGAGATCACGCCCAAAGAGAAGTTCTCTCTCGGTCCCTTCACCATTGAGCCTATCCGCGTCACCCATTCACTTGTAGACTGCGTAGCCCTCGCCATCGATACTCCCGTCGGCGTTGTCATCCACACCGGCGATTTCAAGATCGATCTGGCCCCCCTCGACGACAAGGCCTTTGACCTGCACACCTTCGCCGAGTACGGCAAGCGCGGCGTCCTCGCCCTTCTGCAGGACTCGACAAATGTGGAAAGGTCGGGCTACACCCCCAGCGAGCGCGCCGTCATTCCCCGGCTCCACGAAATCTTTTCGCAGACAAAAAAGAAGCTCTTCTTCAGCTGCTTCTCGTCTTCCATCTACCGCATTCGCATTGCACTCGAGCTCGCGCGCAAGCACGGTCGCAAAGCCGTCGTCCTCGGCCGCTCCATGATGGAGAGCACGGAAATCGCGCAAGACCTCGGCTATATCGAAGTCCCGCCCGGCCTCGTTATCAATCCCGGCCAGATGCGCGACTATCCGCCCGACGAGCTCATGATTCTGATCAGCGGCACCCAGGGCGAACCCATGAGCGCCCTCAGCCGCGCCGCCGTCGACAACCACAAGCATGCCCACATTGATGCCGGCGACACCGTTGTCCTCAGCTCCCGCATCATCCCCGGCAACGAGAAAAGCATCTTCCGGGTCATCGACCACCTAAGCCGCCGCGAAGCCAACGTAATCTTCGACGACGGCTCCCACGGCCTCATCCACGTTAGCGGACACGGTTGCCAGGAAGAGCTCCGCCTCCTCATCAATCTCGTCCGCCCCAAGTTTTTCATCCCCGTTCACGGCGACTATCGCAACCTTCGCCGCCACGCCCAGCTCGCTATGGAGACGGGCGCTGTCGAGCATGCGCTGGTCATCGAAGACGGCGATGTCCTCGAACTCGACGCAACGGACGCGCGCAAAAAGGACAAAGTCACCGCGGGCCGCATCCTCATCGACTCCGGTTCCACTATCGACGTCGTCGAAGACCTCGTCGTTCGCGATCGCCGCATTCTTTCCGAGGATGGCATCGTCCTCGCAATCCTCGCCATCAACAAGCGCTCCGCCAAGATCGAACGCGAACCGGAAATCGTAATGCGCGGCTTCGGCGGCGCCGACATTACCGAAGAAGCCCGCGAGGTCGTGCTGAAAACCATCGACGCCCTCAGCGGCGAACAGCGAACCGACTACGGCATGGTGAAAGAAAAAGTCCGCGTAGAGCTGAAGCGACTGATCCAGAAAACCACCGGCCGCCGCCCCATGATCATGCCCGTAATCCTCGAAATCTGATCGAAACATTGGGCTGATCCAGCAAGCGCTGATCTAACAAGCGCTGATCTAACAAGGGCTGGTCTAACAAGGGCTGATCTAAAGAACTAGAGCAGAATCAAGCTAGCTATACCCAGCAGCGATTCTAAGAGTAATCCTTGGTTTCTCTGGCGAAGTGACCGCGATGACGAGGA
>NZ_JBARMD010000120.1:0-4219 GCF_049802275.1 Occallatibacter sp.
CTCAAAGGTCACAGGTCAGCAGTGTACCGTCCCGCAGCCGGTGAATAGGACAGAATCCCTCCGCATCATCGTTCACGCCAACGAGCACATGGGCAATTGGTAGAGTACGCGCGCATGAACGGCATCGTGCCGCCGTGGTCAAAGTGATTTGCAGCAATTGAAAACTGTGCTCACAAGGTCACTGAGGGTAGCGGAAGTGTTGGCGCGACCGTGGCTCAGGCTATAGTATCGGTTCAACTTCCCCGGAAGACGAAAGCCCCGATGCTTGCGCCGTCGTTCTTCCCCGCGCGGTTCAGACGAGCGCCAGCTGAAGTTGCGGTGCAGAGCGCGCAGTGGGGCAACACGTTGTCTGCAACCCAGAGTAGTCTGAGCTGAGAGCGCACGCGCCGGATCGAGGAATATATCGTGCCCGTTCAACAACGATGGCTTGACGAATTAGTCTAGACGCGCTGATCGCGGCCCCCGAACATCACATACTTCTCTTCGAGAATGAGACGGTGCGCGTTCTTGACACTTGCATTGCGCCGGGCGAAACAACTCGGCTGCATTCGCATCGCTGGCCGGCGACTCTCTACATTCTCAGTTGGAGCGAGTTCGTGCGTCGCGATGAAAACGGCGCGATAATTCTCGACAGTCGGACATTTCACGAGATCGCACAGGGATCAGCTCTGTGGTCTCCGCCGCTGGAGCCGCACACCCTCGAGAATGTGGGCACAACCGACCTCCACGTCATTGCGGTGGAGTTGAAAACAGAACCTGCGCTCTCGTCCCACTGACGTTGGAATGCCACTACGTCACTATCAGATTGATGCTCCCGATCAACTTGTGCCGCTGGGATTATGCCAGCCGCCGTCTCCTGCAATCAGCGCATCCGCCTGTTTCGGCCCCCAGGTGCCGCGCTTGTAGGGGCGAACTCGGGGATGATGCTTGATTATCTGATTGACCACCAGCCATGCGGCTTCCACCGCGTCCTCGCGCGTAAACAGTCCGCCGTCACCCTTCATGGCGTCGCCCAGCAATCGCTCGTAGGGTGTTTCCTCTCCCGGCTGTTGTTCCAGCAGGTAGAGCTCCCTTTGCTCTCCGATAAACTCCTCGCCGGCAAGCTTGACGCGAGCGGCCAGTCCGATCTCTGCCTTGGGAGAGAGCCGGAAGCGAAGGTAATTTCCTTTTCCTGTAGATGCCGCTGCGTCCAGGAAAAGCTTCTGCGGCGGCGCCTTCAGTTCCACAAGAACCTCGGTCGCCGTTTCGGGCAGATACTTGCCCGAGCGGAGGTACCACGGCACACCATCCCAGCGCCACGAGTCGATCAACAGTCGAAGAGCGCAATACGTCTCGACGTCGGAGTTCTTCGCTACATCGTCCTCCTGTCGGTACCCCACGTATTGGCCGCGCACCATGTCCTCGGGCTTCAACTGACGCATGGCCTTGAATACGGTCGCCTTCTCCGTTTGCACTGCTGCATAATGCCTGCCCGCAGGCGGTTCCATGGCAAGCAGGGCGACAATCTGAAAGAGATGATTCTGGATCACGTCGCGCATGCAGCCCGCCGATTCGTAAAATGCGCCGCGCGTTCCTACGCCGAAACTCTCTGACAAGGTGATCTGGACACTGGATATGTAGTTGCGATTCCAGATCGGTTCAAGGAAGGAATTAGCGAACCTGAAGTAGAGAATATTCATGATCGCTTCCTTCCCCAGGAAGTGATCGATACGAAAGATCGAATCTTCAGGGAAAACCGACCGCGCCACCCTGTTCAGTGCGCGAGCCGATGCCAGGTCGCGTCCAAACGGCTTCTCCACGATGACACGCGCATTCTCCGCCAACCCTGCGGCGCCCAGCCCTTTGATGACAGTCCCGAAGAGCGAGGGAGGGATGGCAAGGTAATGTGCGGGACGGCGCGCCTTACCGAGCGCTTGCTTGATCCTCGCAAACGTATCGCTGTCGTTGTAATCCCCGCTCACATATTTCAGCAGCGACAGAAGATGCTGGAAGGCCCGCCTGTTATCGATCCCGCCCGATTGCTTGATGCTGTGCGTCACTCGTCTCTGCAGACGCTTGAGAGACCACTTCGGAAACGCGACGCCAATGACCGGAACGTTCAGGGTTCCGCGTTTCACCATCGCATACAGTGCGGGAAAGATCATCTTGTGGGCGAGATCGCCTGTGACGCCATAGACCACAAGAGCATCGGAATGAGAAGTGCGCATCAGGGCCGCCCTCTATCCTGGGGGCCGCCGTTTCCCGATGGCCGCCGAATTTGAACCGCAATCCGATAATAGCTTGTCTGAGAAAGTGGCAGTACTGCAGGTGCACTTATCGCTTCGGCACCACCAGCGACAGCAGCGGAAGACCGGCGCAGATCACGTATGCGATGCCGAGCGTCCAGTTCAGCGATTTTTTGCCCGGATGGTTAACCCAGTAACAGAGCAGCGCCGAAAGCAGCAGGGCCTGAGTTACAACCTCAAGGTAACCGCGTAACTGACTTGGAACTGGAATAGTCGTGTAAATGAATCCTTCCAGCGATCCGGCAGGCGCGGCAAACGTTCCCAGGATTCCGATACCAATCAGCAGCCATGCCATCGCCAGCCAGCCATTCTTGCGGCCGAACAACCGATCCCGGAACAGATAAAACACCGACGCGAACAGCACGCCGCGAAACACCTGCAGCGGCACTCCAAGAATCAGCCAGAGACTGGTCGTTGGCCGCATACCGGAGTTTGGATTGTTGATGAAGTCTGCGTAGTGCAGGTAGTGGTACGCCAGCGCCCCCATCACCATGTAAGTAATGGAGTGGCAAACCACGGTTTTGAGGGCCAACGGCACAAAGCGAGGTTGCGACTCTTGCATAAGCATCCTCAGATAAGTTTCAAGATGAGTTTCAGATTTGGGAGGATTGTAGTCTCGCTGCAGCCGCACCGCAAACAGGGTTCGCGCCTTATCTTCTTGTTCCCGTTGCCTTGTTCTCTCGTCCCCTCAGCTTCGCAGTGCCTTCAGCACTTTCGCCGTCGTCACCACCTGTCCCACATGCCGCTGGGTGTGATCGGCTACGTGCACAAGCGCTCCGCCAATCGAAGTCGGCAACTGCTTGCGACCCACACCGCGACTCGTATTGAAATCCGCCGGCGCCAGCACGCGCACGCGATCCCCCGCATTTCTGAACGAACTTTCCAGTTCGCCAAGGAGTTCCGCCATCGTCTCGCATCCGATCTGCTCTGACTTCAACAGCGCCAGTTGACCCGAGGATATCTGTCCGCCCTCGGCATAGGTCAACAGGCGATCTGTGGAACGCGCAATGTGCTTCAAGTGAAAGGACACCGCGGGCAAACCAAGCGGCTGGGCGTGGACCTCGAGATCGGTCAGTCCTTCGGTCCACTTGCTGATGTCCTCCAGTGCGAGATCAAAGGCGTGGAGGACGGCGCGTCCAACGGCGAGGGTGTCGGCATGTGTGCCGCGAAGCCAAGGCTCAATGTAGGGAACAGATGCAGGGTGGCTCATGGGGAGTCTCCAACTTGCCGCGGTCGACGAATTCGAGTCGGTCGATTGCAGTTATGAAAAGGCGTAAGAATATCGATTGCTCGATAACCAAGACAACGTCTCAGAGGCTTGGATGTTGCATTCCTCATCCGGGTCATCCGGATCAGACACAATCATTCCACCCTGCGCCGGCTTGGATCTCCTCGCTCGACCCTTATCGCAAAGGAGTCGCCCGCTACCCCTAGGGCTCTACCCCGCGCTCTTCACCCTGACCACCGTGATCTTCGCGAAGCCCTCTTCGAAGAGCGGCGCCTTGAGCTTCTCTGCCATTTTGCGCATGATGTCTTCGCTTACCGAGCGGTCGCGCTGGCGGTTACGATCAAGACAGACCTCGAGCGGCACATCGAAGAAGACCGCCTGCGTTTCGTAGCCAAAACTCTTGGCCATCTTGATCCACTGGCGCCGTTCGTGGACGGAGAGGTTGGTCGCATCGACATAGTTCCACGGCATCTTTGCAATCAGGCGCGCACGCAGGAGCGAACGCAGGGTCGAAAACACCAGGCCCTGGAACTTCTGCTCCTCCACATCGTCGAAAAGAATATTGCGCAGCAAGTCGCTCGACAGCGGCGTGACTCCGCGACGGCGAAACCACGTTGTCTTGCCCGAGCCCGGCAGCCCGATCGCCAGCACCACGTAGCCCTTCGGGGCCTGCGGCGAGCGCTCAATCGCCTGCGCTTCCGCAGAC
>NZ_JBARMD010000121.1:0-13479 GCF_049802275.1 Occallatibacter sp.
TTCCGCAGATTCTCATTTGTCACGCATCGAGCGGGGCGCACAGGGTGGTTGCAAGTCTCTCGCATTAAAGGAGAGCGGAGCTTTCCCGATGCGGACTTGGAGCATCCTACTACCGTGAGGTGGAAAACCGGCTCACGGAAGTTACCCCTGATCTCACTCGATGTCTATAACCAAAACGATTTTCCTTGTTAGAATCTTTCAAGGTTTCCCAGGTATTGTCATATCTGACCGCGGCGGAGATTTTTTGACCGAACGCGGCATTTTGAGATTTTCGATTTCAAGTTGCAGGCATTTGAGCGCGCCGCAGAGAGATGTAAAGAATGCAGCAGAAACCCTTTTCCTACGAAACAACCCCAACGAGTGGACTGGTCGCGTATTTCTCTATGGAGATTGCGATCAATCGCGGAATGCCCACGTACTCCGGTGGCCTTGGAATGCTGGCCGGAGACACACTGCGTTCAGCAGCCGATCTCGGTGTACCCCTGGTCGCATTTTCACTGGTGCATCGCAAGGGCTACTTTCAGCAGCATCTGAACCCGACCGGCGATCAGACTGAGGAAGTACAGCCGTGGAATCCATCGAACTTCTGCACGGAAGAAGCTGCACGCATCAATGTTTCTGTGGAAGGCCGCGATGTGACGGTGCGTGCGTGGCGCTACGACCTGGTGGGCCGTTATGGGCATGTCGTTCCGATTTATCTGCTGGACACAGATCTGGATGGCAATTCGGGATGGGATCGCGGGTTAACCGATCACCTGTACGGCGGCGACACAAACTACCGTTTGCAGCAGGAGATCGTGCTCGGACTGGGTGGCGCGCGCATGGCGAACGCTCTCGGCCTCAGAGTGAATGTCTATCACATGAATGAAGGACACGCGGCTCTGCTGACGCTGGCGTTGCTTGAGAGCGAGATGGGCGGCGGCCCACTGAATTCTCCAACCGAGTCCGACATTCTGCAGGTGCGCAACAAGTGCGTATTTACGACGCATACGCCGGTGCCCGCGGGACACGATCGATTCTCGACCGAGCAGGCGATCAGAATTCTTGGTGGAGAGAGAACGGCGCGGCTGGAGAAGCTAGGCGTCTTCGAGAGCGGCTTGCTGAACATGACGATGCTGGCGCTGCGTTTTTCGCGCTACGCGAACGGCGTGGCGATGCAGCACGGCAAGGTATCGCGCGCGATGTTTCCCCAGTATCAGATCGACTCGATCACCAACGGCGTGCACGCGCCCACGTGGGTTTCAGAGCCGGTGCAGCAGATGCTCGATGTGCAAATTCCATCGTGGCGCCGCGACAATCTGAATCTGCGCAATGCCATCGATCTGCCGGAACAGGAAATACTGAATGCGCATCGGCGCGCGAAGGAAGCGCTGCTGACGGAAGTGGCAACCCGGACTGGGCTGGTGCTGAATCCGAATGTGCTGACGCTGGGATTCGCGCGACGCGCAGCTACCTACAAGCGCGCCAACCTGATGTTCGCCGATCCAGAGCGCTTGCTGAGGATCGCGACCCAGGCGGGCGGGCTGCAGATTTTGTATGCAGGTAAAGCGCATCCTGCGGATGAGCCCGGCAAGGCCTTGATTCACAGCGTGATTGAAACGGCGAGCAAGCTGTCGAATGACATGCTGCGCGTGGTGTACCTCGAGAATTACGCATGGGACCTGGGTGCGTTGCTGACAGCGGGTGTGGATGTATGGGTGAATACGCCGCGGCGTCCGTATGAAGCTTCAGGCACCAGCGGCATGAAAGCTGCGTTGAACGGAGTCCCGAGCCTGTCGATCCTGGATGGGTGGTGGATTGAGGGCTGCATTGAAGGCGTGACGGGCTGGGCAATTGAAGACGGCGCCAACGATGCGGAAGAAGCCATGAATCTCTACAACAAGCTGGAGAACGCGGTAGCGCCCCTATACCGAGACGAACCCCAGAAGTGGGCGCGGTTGATGCGGACGACGCTGGCATTCAACGGCTCGTATTTCAACACCAATCGCATGGTGAAGCAGTACATACGCAATGCGTATTATCCGGTGAAGCTGATTGAGACCGTTGCGAAAGCCGAGGAGACCTCGCCCTCGTATGCGATGAAATAGGCGGCACGCAATATTCTCAACGGCGATTGAGCACAACGAAAAGCCCCATGCTTGGCAAAGCTATGGGGCTTTTCGTTTTCTCTGGGTTGGGGCTATGAGGAGTAGGGCCCTGAGGGTTGTTCCCTGATGCGATCTCGCGCCGACCGCCGAACAGGTTCGTTAAAGGTTAAGCGACCGCGAGGCCAAGAGCGCGGTTGATGCGGTTCTGGATCGGATCGAGAATCGGCTCGGGCATCGGCGAGAACGCGGCCGGGGTCACCGGCTCGGGCGCCTCCATGTGGAGAACTGGCTGCACGATCTCCTTCTCGCGTTCCACCTTCACCGGTTCCAGATGGATCGACTCTGACTGACGGACCTCATAACTGGCTCTTGGAGCGGAACGAAGGAAAGGATCGAGCGCATCCAGAGCTTCCTCGAGTTGTTCCTTGCGGAGCTGGAGCATATCGAACTGTTCGACGATCTGGTTGAGGTCGGAATGTGCAACTTCGAGCGCGGCCAAATATCTTTCGCGGTAGATTGGTGAGCCCATAGGTTCTCCTCTAGCAGTTTTCGAGGGGGCTTTCCGCTCAGCGTTGGGCCTTGCTCATTGATTGGCCCTACAAGGAATCCGCAGGAGAAACAGCAAGGTCGAAAAATGCTATGAACCGAAGTCTAGCCGCAGGTAATCATCCGAGGCATTACCCAAAGTATGTAGAGCGCCGGACTTTTGTGACAACCCGACTGTGACCCCACGAAATTAACTGACGTGGAGCAATCAACGACGTAACCATCCCCCCGCTGCGAGTCGAGACAATGAGAGAGGGTCGCCTTTTAACTATTTCATTTTAAATAACATATCAGCAGAGCGGGCGGATATCGCTTGAAGTGCCGCCGGCTGCGGGCACGTAGCATTTCTGCGTGTAGTCCATCACCATGCGGTCAGCGTTAAACCGCCAGCCAAGAGTACGAATGGTGCGTTTCATCCGCTTGATCCAGCCGCGGGGCAGACCGTCGGGGTCGCGATCGTAGAAAAGCGGAATGAGTTCGCCGGAGAGGACGCGGTAGAGGTCTTCGCCATCGCGGGAGTCGTGCACGTCCATATTGGAGTGGGTGCGACCCTTGCCGATGGCGAAACCATTAAGACCGTCGTAGGCCTCGGCCCACCAGCCGTCGAGCACGGAGAGATTGAGGCCGCCGTTGAGCACGACTTTCTGACCGCTGGTGCCGGAGGCTTCGAGTGGGCGTCGGGGATTGTTGAGCCACACATCGACTCCCTGCACGAGGTGCCGGCCTACGTTGATGTCATAGTCCTCGATGAAGAGGAACTTCTCGGCAAAGTCGGAATCGCGCATCATTTCGGCGATTTGCTGCAGCACGCGCTTGCCGGGCTCGTCATGGGGATGCGCCTTCCCGGCGAAGAGAAACTGCACCGGGCGCTTGGGGTCGTTGACCATGGAGGCAAGGCGCTCGATGTCCTTGAGCAGCAGGTTGGCGCGCTTGTAGGTGGCGAATCGGCGGGCGAAGCCGATGGTGAGGGCGTCGGGCGAGAGGGTCTTGCGCAAACGCCGAATCGATTCCGGCGACTCGGTGCGGCGTTGAGCCTGCTCCACCGCACGATAGCGCGCGAAGTCAAGGAGGCGCGCTTTGAGGGCGAGATGCGTCTCCCAGAGTTCGCCGTCGTCGACGGTCTCGATGGCTTCCCAAGTGCTTTTGGACCCGCTGCGCTTTTGCCAGTCCACGCCCAGGTGACGATCGTAGAGCCGGAACATCTGCGGCGCCAGCCATGACGGCACATGGACGCCGTTCGTGATGTGGCCGATAGGAACCGCGTCTTCAGAGCGACCAGGATAAAGGCCTTTCCACATAGCACGCGAGACTTCGCCGTGGAGCGAGGAGACGGCGTTGACGCGACGCGCGAGCTTGAGGCCGAGAACAGTCATGCAGAAGGTCTCGCCATAGTCCGTTGGGTGCTCCCGGCCGAAGCCCATGAAATTCTCCTGGGAGATGCCGAGCTGGTCGCGCAACGGTCCGAGGTGTTCTTCGATGAGCTCGGGACTGAAGCGATCGTGGCCGGCGGGAACAGGTGTGTGGGTGGTGAAGACGACTTCGCGCGGAATCTGGCTGGCGGCGGCATAGAAGTCGAGGCCTTCTTCTTCCATGCGCGAGCGGATCGCTTCAAATACAGCGAAACCGCTGTGACCTTCGTTGAGATGAAGAACGCCGGGCGAAATGCCCATGGCCTTGAGAGCGCGAAATCCGCCGACGCCGAGCAGAAGCTCCTGGCGGATGCGCGTACGCGAGTCGCCGCCATAGAGGCGCGATGTGGTTTCGAGGTCTTCCGGAGCGTTGCCGGGAACGTTGGAATCGAGCAGAAAGAGATCGCAGCGGCCGACTTTTACCTGCCAGACTTTGGCGCGAATCGCCGCACCGCGGGTGGCAATTTCAACGACAACGGGCGCGCCGTCCAGTCCGATTGCTGGCTGCATGGGGAGCTGGTTGATGTCGGTCTCGAGGTATTCTTCGCGCTGCCAGCCTTTTTCGTCGAGGCGCTGGAGGAAGTAGCCCTGGCCGTAGAAGAGGCCCACGCCGACAAGGGGGATATCGAGATCGGAAGCGCTCTTGATGTGATCGCCGGAGAGGACCCCGAGGCCGCCCGAGTAAATAGGCAGCGACTCGTGAAGGCCGAATTCCGCGGAGAAATAGGCGACAGGGCGCGGGCGAAGGATGCCTGCATTGGCCGCTCCCCAGGTGCGATCGCCCTGCAGATACTCCTGGCGACGGCGGTAGACATAGTTGATGCGGCTGTGGAGGACCAATTCGGTGGCACGGCGCTCGATCTCGCTGAGCGGCATTTCCTTGAGCAGGGCGATCGGGTTCTGGTTGAGTTCGCGCCAGCGGACCGGATTGAGGTCGCGGAAGAGATTGACGCAGTCTTGATCCCAGCTCCACCAGACGTTGCGGGCAAGTGCCCATAGGCGTTCCTGCGCAGGGGCGACGAAACGATCGAGGGTGCGGGCTTCGCTGACAACCGGTGCCACCTGTTCGGCGGCCTCTGCGAGCATGCGAATCTCGCTGTCGCGGAAGACACGGGGTTCCTTGGTCTGCACCACCAGGACGCCTTGGAGGATGCCGCGATCGATGAGGGGAACACCGAGGAAGGAGTGGTATTCCTCTTCGCCGGAGTCTTTGAAGTACTTATATCGTGGGTGGCGGCTGGCGTCATCGACCGCAACCGGTCTGACCTGCTCGGCGACCAGGCCCGCCAGCCCCTCGTGCAGCGGCATGCGGAGCGCGCCGATGCTGCGGGAATGAAGCCCAAGCGAAGCGGCGAGAACGAGATTGGAGCGATCGGGCTCAAGCAGATAGGCGGAGCAGACGTCGGTGCGGAACCGCGAGGCGATAAGCGCGACCACGTTCATCAGCGTGTCGGCGGGTTTGCCCCCATCCTGCGTAAGATTCGTGATTTCGTCGAGGGTCAGAACCAGGTTTGCGTCCATCGCTTCAGGAGAAATGCTCATCGATACCTCCGCGCAGTGTTGAAGTGCTGATGAGAAACACAGATGTGCAGATAGACGGCATCAGCGCGATAAGCCGGAAGGGCGAATGTGGTTCAGAAGAAATGCGAAAGCCTTGGGAAAATGGCTGAAAAAGAATGATCGCGCACGAAACTTGAATTGTCTTGACGATACCACTAGTTTGAGCGCATTCGCCAATGGCAATCGATTGCGCTGACGGCTTGACGCTCGTTCTGCACACGTTCCGGTGCGTAGAGACACTGCGGGCGGGCTGTGCCTTGAGACGGCGCACTGCGTGCATGCTCAGCGCATCGGTTGGCGGAGGATGGTTCTGAGTCTGGCGGGCGCGGTGCGTCGCGGGTCGCTCAGGTAAATCTCGTGATGCTTGCCGTAGAGTTCTTTGCCGGCGGCGTGGATGGCGGCGTGCATGCGCTGGATGACGGGGCCTTCTTCAGAGAACGGGCCGAGGTAGAGCGTCTGCACGGATTCGCCTTCGTCGAGGGTTTCGAAGCGGACGCGATCGAGAGCTGCGAGATTTTTCTTCTTGCGAACTTCGTCGAAGGCAGCGTCGATGTTTGTGCGGGTGATGAACTCGGGCTGGACGATCATGGCGGTCCATTTCCACGCGGATTTGTCGGCCTGCATGAAGACGCGCGGGTCGTCGGCCCACCAGAGACCTTCAAGGGGCATGACGCCGTAGTCGATAGCGCGAGGGCTCTTCTTGAGCGAGAACTTCAGCGTGTAGGAGAGCGAATAAAGAGCTTCAACGGCTTGCTCGAAGGACCCGGATGTGTTGGGGTCACCTTCGCCATCGACCATGAGGTAGGTAAGCGGGGGGACCGTCACGGTGGTGATTTCACCGGCGGGCGGCTGGTAGAGATGCCTCCATTGTTTCTTGAGGTCAAGCTTTTCCATGGTGAGCATGATTCACCTCCGGCATTGCATTGCCGGTGGGAGTATAGCGCTGGCGGGGACGCGACGCAGTGATGACAAGGCGGATCTTGAAGTTGTGCCCCGTTCATCGCGGCTTCATGCGATGAGCGGGTCTTCGAGACAAGCCGAATCGTCGGATGATGTCAGTCCCCGGTGGCTTCTTCCAGTTCCGACCCGATGCGGTGGAGTTTCATCACCCGCCACTGGAGCTTGTCGAAGAAGAGATACACGACCGGCGTGGTGAAGAGTGTGAGCAACTGCGAGACGAGCAAGCCGCCAACAATGGTGATGCCGAGGGGCTGTCGCAGTTCAGAGCCGACACCCATGCCGATGGCGAGCGGGAGTCCGCCGAACATGGCGGCGAGGGTGGTCATCATGATCGGGCGGAAGCGCAGGAGGCAGGCCTGGTAGATGGCTTCGACCGGGGGCAGCCCTTGTTCGCGTTCAGCCTGCAGCGCGAAGTCGATCATCATGATGGCATTCTTTTTCACAATGCCAATGAGCAGGAGGATACCGATCAGCGCCATGATGCTGAGATCGGTGCCGGTGATGAGAAGAGCAAGAATGGCGCCGACGCCAGCGGGGGGCAGCGTGGAGAGAATGGTGAGCGGGTGGATCAGGCTCTCATACAGAATGCCGAGGACTATGTAGACGGCCACGAGAGCGGCGAGGATGAGATAGGGCTCGTTCTTGAGCGACTCCTGGAATGCCTGCGCCGTGCCCTGGAAGGTGGCGTGGATGGAGGAGGGCATGCCCATATCGGCTTGAGCTTTTTCGAGCGCGGTAACGGCATCGCCCAGCGCGACGTTGGGCGCGAGATTAAACGTGAGTGTAACTGCTGGATATTGCCCCTGATGATTGACGGTGAGCGAAGTGCGCTTCTGCTCCCAGTGAGCGATGGTCGAAAGCGGCACCATTGCGCCGGTGGCCGCGGGCGCGGGAGTGGCGCTGGTGGCTGGCGCAGCAGCAGAACTCGGGGACCCGCTTGCTGACGAGGATGAGCCAGTCGTGCCCGAGAGGGTACCCGATTGAATCGCCGCTGCATTGGTCGATTCATCGTCGGAGGCAGCGATGGCAGCGATATTCGCCGCCACGGTGCTGGTGCTGCTTGTGCTGGTGGTGCCGGACGCTGCAGGCGTAGTACTTGTGCCCGAGGCGGTGCTGCTGGTGACCAGCTGTCCGCCGGCGGTCACGAATGTTGCCGGTCCAGCGGAGGTCGCGCCTCTTACAGCTAATGCCGGTGGCGCAGCAGCCGCGGCAGTCGTCGTCGCAGATGGGGCTGTAGAGCCAAGGTTGGGCACGGATGCAGGTGCGCCGGTCGAACCTGTCTTGATGTAGATGTTGTTGAGCGAATCGGGGCTCAGCTGGTACTGCGGATCAACCTCCATGACCACGAAGTACTGGTTCAGGCCGGTATACATGGTGGAGACCTGGCGCTGGCCGAACGCATCGTAAAGCACCTGGTCGATGGCGGACGCGGTGATGCCGAGGCGTGAAGCGGTGTCGCGATTGATGACAAGCGTTTCTGACAATCCCTGATCCTGTTGATCGGTAGAGACGTCGCGGAGTTCCGGCATGGCGCGCGCCCGGGCCTCAAGGCGGGGCGCCCAGGTATTCAGCTCGTCGACATTGGGATCAGAGAGCGTGTATTGATACTGAGCAGCGCTGCCGCGGCCGCCGACCTGGATATCCTGATTGGCCTGGAGAAAGAGGCGGGCGCCGGGAACGCTGGACAGCTTGCCGCGCAGCCGATTCACCACCTGATCGGCAGTCACGCGACCCGGGCGCTGGTTGGGGGGCTTGAGCGCGATGAACATGAAGCCGGTGTTATTACTGCCCCGGCCACCTCCCGCGAATGCGGTGACGGTTTCGATTGCAGGATCATTCAGCGTCATCTGCGCGAGCTGCTTCTGCTTGGCCTCCATGGCGGGAAAACTGATGTCTTGTGAGGCAATGGTCTGCCCGCTCAATCTACCTGTATCCTGCTGCGGAAAAAATCCTTTCGGAACAATTTTGAAGAGATAGATATTGAGGAAGGCGCAGCCAATCGCAACGCTGAGAGTTATCCACTGGTGGCGTAGCACCCAGCGCAAGGCAGAGTTGTACTCGTGGTGAACCCACTGAAACGCGTCCTCAAAGAGGCGGTAAAGACGGCCATGCTTGCTCTCGTCGCGCGATTTCAGGAATCGGGCGCAGAGCATGGGCGTGGTAGTGAGCGAGACGAGCAGGGAGACGGCGATGGCGACGCTGAGCGTTACAGCAAATTCGCGGAAAAGCTTGCCGATGATGCCGCCCATGAGCAGGATGGGCAGGAAGACTGCGATCAGCGACGTGCTCATGGAAAGCACCGTGAAGCCGATCTCCTTCGATCCTTTCATCGCCGCTTCGTAGGGCCTCATGCCCTCTTCGAGATAGCGCGTGATGTTCTCGATGACCACGATAGCGTCGTCGACAACGAAGCCGGTGGAGATGGTGAGCGCCATCAGCGAAAGGTTGTCGATGGTGTAGCCGAGCAGGTACATCACGCCAAAGGTACCGACGAGTGACAGCGGCACCGCAATCGATGGAATGACGGTGGCCCAGACCTCACGCAAGAAGAGGAAGACCACCAGGACGACGAGAAGGACGCTGATCATCAGCGAGATCTCTACGTCGTGCACGCTGGAGCGAATGGTGGTGGTGCGATCGACGGCCACGTTCATCTGGATGGTGGGCGGGATCTCGGCCTGAAGGCGCGGCATCTCCTTGAGGACAGCATCGACAGAATCGATGACGTTGGCGCCGGGAATTTTGAAGATGATGATCAGAATCGCATCTTTAAGTTTCCCGGTATGGCCGGGGGCGTTGTTGCCCGCAAAACCCGCGGTGTGAATGTCAGAGACAGAGTCGACCACGGTGCCGAGGTCGCCGACGCGGACGGCGGCTCCAGTCTGCTGGTTATAGCCGACGATGATGCCTGCGAAGTCGGCCGCCTTGAAGATCTGATCGTTGTCGTCGACCTGCCAGCGATGCTGCCCATCACTGAAGCTGCCCTTGGGACGGTTGGCATTTGCATTCGACAGGGCGGTGCGAACGGCTTCGAGTCCGAGTCCGTTGTTGGCAAGCTGCATCGGATTCAGCTCGACGCGGACTGCGGGCTGCGAGCTGCCGCCGACGAAGACCTGGCCTACGCCCTGAATCTGCGCGATCTTTTGCGCGAGGATGGAATCGGCCATGTCGTAGATCTGCGGCTTGGGAATGACATCGGACGTGAGCGTGAGAATGAGGATCGGCGCATCGGCGGGATTGGCTTTGCGATAGCTCGGGTTCTGCGGCAAATACGAAGGAAGCTGGCTGCGCGCTGCGTTGATGGCGGCCTGGACATCGCGGGATGCGGCGTTGATGTCGCGATTGAGATCAAACTGAAGCGTGACGCTGGCAGAACCGAGCGAGCTGGTCGATGTCATCTGGTTGACCCCGGCGATACGCCCAAACTGGCGCTCCAGCGGAGTAGCAACAGCGGAAGCCATGGTCTCCGGGCTGGCGCCGGGAAGTCCCGCGCCGATACCGATGACCGGAAAGTCCACGTCGGGCAGCGATGCGACGGGCAGAACCGAATAGGCCACGGAGCCGGCGAGCAAAAGGGCTACGCTCAGCAGTGAGGTGGCAACGGGCCGTTTGATGAAAGGTGCGGAAATGTGCATCGTCGCTGCCTCAGTCCGCCGAAGCCATGTGATGTTCAGGGCTCGTCTCAAGGTCGCGCGGCTTCAGGCGCTGGGCCAGCCGATCAAAGTAGAGATAAACCACGGGAGTGGTAAAGAGCGTAAGCACCTGCGAGAAGATGAGTCCGCCAACGATGCTGACGCCGAGGGGCATGCGAAGTTCGGCGCCCACGCCGCCGCCGAGTGCCAGCGGAAGTCCGCCAAGAAGCGCCGCCAGCGTGGTCATCATGATTGGCCTGAAGCGCAGCAGACAGGCCTGGAAGATGGCTTCTTCTGCCGATTTTCCTTCCTCTCGTTCCGCCTGAAGCGCGAAGTCGATCATCATGATGGCGTTTTTCTGCACAATACCAATGAGCAGGATGATGCCGATCAGCGCAATGACACTGAATTCCATTTGCGTAATCATCAGCGCGAGCAGGGCGCCGACGCCGGCCGAAGGCAAGGTGGAAATGATGGTGATGGGATGGATATAGCTCTCGTAAAGCACACCGAGCACGATGTAGACCGTGACCAGTGCCGCGAGGATGAGCAGCGGCTCGTTGGCCAGCGAGGTCTGAAACGCCGCCGCTGTGCCCTGGAAGCTGGCATTGATGCTGGTGGGCATGCCGATGCGCTGCTCCACCGCATTGACTGCCTTAACCGCATCACCCAATGCTCTGCCCGGCGCGAGGTTGAAGCTGATAATCGTCGATGGGAACTGGCCTTCGTGGCCGATGGCGAGTTGCGCCTTTGATTGCTCCCAGTGAGCGAGCATACTGAGCGGCACCTGAGCGCCATTGCTTGACTTCACGTAGAGATTGTCCAGGGCGGTGGGATTGGTCTGGAAGTTCTGACCCACCTCCATCACCACGTGGTACTGGTTGAGCTGGGTGAAAATGGTGGAGATCTGGCGCTGCCCGAAGGCGTCATAGAGTGTGTTGTCGACGTCGGCCATTGAAATGCCGAGGCGAGCCGCCGTATCGCGATTGATGACCAGCATCGCGCCGAGGCCCTGATCCTGAAGGTCGCTCGCAACGTCGGTAACGGCAGCCTCCTTGCTCAGTTCCTGCACCATTTTGCGGGTGTAGGTGGCGAGTTCGACAGAGTTGGGATCTTCGAGGGAGTACTGGAATTGTGTGCGGCTGACGCGGTCTTCCACGCTCAGGTCCTGCAACGGCTGCAGGAAGAGCTGGATGCCATCGACGTCTGCGACCTTGGGTTGCAGGCGGCGAATTACTTCAGTGGCGGTGATCTTCCGCTGGTCGAGCGGCTTGAGCGTGATCTGGATGCGGCCGGAGTTGAGCGTGGTGTTGGTGCCGTCGACGCCGATGAAAGAGGAGACATTGTCGACTGCGGGGTCCTGCAGAACAATGTCGACAAGTTTCTGCTGACGAAGTGCCATGTTGGCGAAACTGACGGTTTCAGGCGCTTCGCTGATGCCTAGAATCACGCCTGTGTCTTGCACCGGGAAGAAGCCCTTGGGAATCACGATGAACAGCAGAACGGTGGCGACAAACGTTGAAATGGTGACCAGCAGCGTGATAAAGCGGTGCTGAAGGACCTTCTTCAAACCGCGGCCATAGGAAGCAATGATGGAGTTGAAGACCTTCTCAGACCAGTAATAGAAGCGAGTCTGCCTGGCGTGGGCCTTGTCCCGCAGAATGCGCGAGCACATCATGGGCGTCAGCGTCAGAGAGACCACCGCCGAGACAAGGATGGTGACCGCGAGAGTAATGGCGAACTCGCGGAAGAGCCGGCCCACCACGTCGCTCATGAACAGCAGCGGAATAAGCACCGCGATTAGCGACACGGTGAGCGACATGATGGTGAAGCCGATTTGCTCGCTGCCTTTGAGAGCGGCACGCATGGGCGACTCGCCTTCTTCAATGAAGCGCGAGATGTTCTCGATCATCACGATGGCGTCGTCGACTACGAATCCTGTGGAAATGGTCAGCGCCATCAGGGTGAGGTTGTTGAGTGAGTAGCCCAGCAGGTACATCACGCCGAAAGTGCCGACAATGGAGAGAGGCACCGCAACGGATGGAATGATGGTGGCGGCGAGGTTGCGCAGGAAGAGAAAGATGACCATGACGACCAATGCCACGGTGAGCATCAGCTCGAATTCGACATCTTTTACCGATGCGCGAATGGTGGTGGTTCGGTCTGTAAGGACGTGGACCTTGACACTGGCGGGAAGGCTTGTCTGCAGTTGAGGAAGCAGCTTGTTGATCCGGTCCACGACAGCAATGATGTTCGCGCCGGGCTGCCGCTGCACGTTGACAATCACGGCCGGCTCGCGGTTCATCCATGCCGCTTGCTGCGAGTTCTCGGGGGCATCGACAACGCTCGCGACATCGGACGTGCGGACGGGGGCGCCGTTTCGGTAGGCGACGATGACGGGGAGGTAGTCGGCGCTGGAGATCAGCTGGTCGTTGTCGTTGATGGTGTACGAGAGCCGCGACCCGTTCAGCGTGCCCTTGGCCTGGTCGACATTGGCTGCGGCGAGTGCGGTGCGCAGGTCTTCAAGGCTGAGGTTGTAGGCGGCAAGCTGCGCGGGGTTGGCCTGCACACGGACAGAAGGTTTTTGTCCGCCGGCAATCGAAACCAGACCGACGCCGGTGACCTGGGAGATCTTCTGGGCAAGGTTGGTGTCGGCGGAGTCTTCGACCTTGTCGAGGGGCAGAGAATCGGAGGTCAGCGCCAGCGTCATGATGGGCGCATCCGCTGGGTTCACCTTGCTGTAGACGGGCGGATTGGGCAGGTCAGTGGGCAGAAAGCTGTTGGCAGCATTGATAGCCGCCTGAACTTCCTGCTCGGCCACATCGATGTCTTCGTCAAGGTTGAATTCGAGGGTGATGACGGAGCCGCCGCCGGAGCTGACCGAGGTCATCTGCTTAAGCCCGGGCATCTGGCCGAACTGGCGTTCAAGAGGAGCCGTGACGGACGAAGCCATGACGTCAGGTCCGGCGCCGGGATAGAACGTGAGGACCTGGATGATGGGGTAGTCCACCTCAGGCAATGCGGAGACGGGCAATTTCAGGTACGCCACGCCTCCTGCCAGCATGATGGCCGCCATCAGCAGGGAGGTCGCGATGGGGCGCAGAATAAACGGCCGGGATGGACTGAGACTCACTGGTGCTGCCTTTTATTGGAGCTGGGGTTCTGCGGAGCTTGACCTGTATTGGCCTTGACGGGCTGTCCCGTACCGGACCCTGCGGGTTGCGCGGCCTGTGGGCCGGAAGCCGGTTGGTGTTGAGGGGCTGCAGCAACGGTGACCGGCTGGCC
>NZ_JBARMD010000122.1:0-6902 GCF_049802275.1 Occallatibacter sp.
CCAACGGCAAGGAGGGCATCTTCAGCGTCGTTGACAAGGACGACTGCGCAATTATCCTCCCCATCCAAGACGGGCGCGTCTGGCTCGTCGAGCAGTTTCGCTACACCATTCAGGAGCGCGCGCTCGAACTTCCGCAAGGCGGATGGGAGACGGCAAATGTCGATCCCGAAGAACTCGCGCGCGGAGAGCTGAAAGAAGAGACCGGCCTGCACGCCACTGAGATGACCTGCCTCGGCTTCATGTGGATCGCATATGGATTCTGCCGGCAGAAACAGCATGTATTTCTCGCGACCGGCCTGACCATGAAAGAGCGCGAACCCGATGACGAGGAGCACGACCTGGTCATCCATACCAAATCGCTTGAAGAGTTTGAACAAATGATGCTCGATGGCACCATCCGCGACACTTCAACGCTGGCGGCGTGGGGACTCTATCTGAGTTGGAAGAGCAAGGGATAAGCGGGACCTCTGGTACGCCCCCACCCATATTCTGCAAAGAAATTCCCTGTTTTCATGTAGATGCAGGATGAATGCGGCGGCCGTGTCCGGTTGAACGATACACAAAAACTGCAATATTCGACGTAATACTTAACTGAAAACCGATGAGACGGCCTCTTGAAGCGATGGCCATCGATCATGTCTGTGCTACCGGCGTATCCCCTCGGCCCGCAGCAAGTCTGTTCCCGTATGCCTTGGCCAGACGGACGCGGAAGAGCCAGAAGATCATCAGTACCAAAGGGAAGAAGGTGAGCATGTACAGGATCCCCGTAGTTCGCATGAACGCCGGGAAAAGATAGGGGCGCGCCAGGAAAATGGAGGAAGTACCGATGAACAAGGCAAAGCACATACGCCACAGGTGACGCCCAAGTCTCTGCCTGCCGGAGAGCGCGCGACTCACCACCAAACGGGCGTCGCCAATCGCAGCGAGCGATCCCACAGTTCCCATTAGAATGTACGGGCCGGGCGGATATCCAAAGACCATTCCAGACGGGGTTTTCGCTGCTGCTGCGGCGAGCGTAAGGAGAGTGATCGCGATTGCTGAGCCAAACGCGGCAGCGGCCCAATTGAAGATCCCGATGCGGATCTCTCGATGCCGCATCGTCAACCATCCAGTGGAGACGAGGTAGGCGGTAAGCGAGCCTCCCAGAATGTTGCCTGGCTGCGACTTCACGATGGCCATTCCGATTCCGGTCAGGGCCAGGCTCAGCATGGCGATGACAAAGATGTCGCCAGTGCGACGGTGCCAGCGCGAGCCCTTGGGCAGAGACAGCGTCGCGGCGCCTGTCAGAACGCCGACGGTACCGCTCACGATATGCAGGGCTAGGACCGGGGAAGGGGACATTCTGCCGCTCCGTAGTGCTGTATACGATGGGGCCAGTTCCGTGGTTCAGGCTTTTTTCATGGCATCTATCCGGCGGCGGAGGTCATGAGGGCTTCGACCTTGGCGTCGAGTTCACGTGCAACGCGGAGGGCGTCGGGCTGTTCATAGCTGGCAAGAAAGCTGGCCATGGTGTCGTAGGATCGCTGCACTCCGTCTTCGCGTTCATCAATGAGGAGAGTGACGGGTGCGTAGGAGCCGGCGTCGTGAACGTGCCTGGCCATCGCCATCATGATCGCGGGATTTCCGAGCACGATACGGACGATTCTCTGCGTCACATTAGCTGCGGCAGTGCTGTGTGTCTTCTTCAGAAACTGGCCGTGATCGAAGCGCGTGAACTCCATGAAGCCGGAAAAACCGATGGCGCGTTGGACGGCTGCTTCCATCTCTGCGTACGTTGAAGTGGCGACGATTTCTTTCCAGAATGCATGCAAGTCTGGATGTCCTACTGCGGCGTCGATGGATGTGAGCACATCGTCAAATTTGCGGGAAGAGACCACGACACGGCGTTCGACGGTGATTCTCAGGTTCAACATGTAGGTTGGATGTCGAGCCGATTCGAAGAGGCGCAGGGAGTTTTGAGACGACTCCCAGGGCTGAAAATCCAGACCTGGGGCACCACGCTTATCTTACGCGGGACGATACTTCTTGAATGCCACGGTTGTGAGCGCGACGAAGAGCACGAGTGCGACGAGTTGAGCGAGTTTGAAGGGCATTTCCGTCTGCGTCGGCGCCAGCGAATGCAGAGCCGGGACCTTCTCAAAAGACTGGACAATCAGGACAAAGAAATTGAAGTAGAACGCCAGGATTGACGAGATCACGTAGGTTCCTCGCCAGGCGCCGCTGGTATCGTTGCGTCGGCGCGCAATGATCGCCACCACCAGCACCACAAGCGAGAGGATTCCAAGCACAATGGCGGGGGTGACTCCCTTAAAGGGAAAGAGAAACCCCGTCAGGCTGGTCAACGCGGTAGTGAAGAGAAATACGTTGGTCCACAACGACATGCGTTTCGCGGCAATCATGCCGTAGACAACAATGAAACCGGCACCAATAGCAATCAGGCTGATGTAGACATGTAGGAGAGTGAACGCTTTCAGGCTCATGCCAAGAATCATGATGGTGTCTCCTTTCACAAAGCTTGAAGAATGGGCCCTGGTTCGACTGGGATTTCAATACAAAGGGCGTGACGGAGGGATTTGGTCTGTTGGTCCGATTGTTTCCGAAGAGCCTGACCTACTCAGGCCTGGGGAGACTTCGAGAGCAGAAGACTAGCATACTGACTGCGGCAAGAACAGAGGGATGGTGCAGGAACTGAAGGCCGATTTGTTATCTCGCGAATTTCACGGGCCTGAAAATGAGGGGAGAAAGGTCCCTCAGGGGCTGAAGCCCGGCGTCTTATCTGTTTTTTCGGCATGACTGAAAGTCATGCCCTGTTACAAGACCTGAGTGAGAACGAGTTTTCCGCGCAGGCTCTGAAGGCCTCCGCTACTTCCTGACGCCTATGGCCGGTCGGCAAGCTCGATATACGGTGACGGGTAGACAGGGCCAATGTAGTCTGCACGCGGGCGGATGAGGCGGTTGTCGTCGAGCTGCTCGATGACGTGCGCGGCCCAGCCGGCCATGCGGCTTATGGCAAAGATCGGCGTGTAAAGATCGATGTCGATGCCCAGCGTCGCGTAGGTTGAAGCGGAGTAGAAATCAACGTTGGCGTTGAGCTTCTTGTCCTTGTTGATGTAGAGCTCGATGGCGCGCGACATCTCGAACCACTTGGGGTGGCCGGAGTCTTTGCCAAGCTGCTCTGACATACGGCGCAGGTGCGTGGCACGCGGGTCTTCAGTCTTGTAGACGCGGTGGCCGAAGCCGGAGATCTTCTGCCGGGCGGCGAGCATGTTCTTCACGTAATCGACCGGATCTGCGCCAGCCTTGTCGATGGTGTAGAGAAGGCGCATCACAGCTTCGTTCGCTCCGCCGTGCAGCGGGCCTTTGAGTGCGCCGATCGCTCCGGTGACGGCCGAGTGAATATCGGAGAGGGTGGCCGCGATGACCCGGGCGGCGAAGGTGGAGGCGTTCAGTTCATGATCGGCGTGCAGGATGAGTGCGATGTCGAGAGTACGGGTTGCAGTCTCGCTGGGCTTGACGCCATTCAGCATCCATAGAAAGTTGCCGGCGTGGGTCAAGGAGCGATCGGGAGGAATAACTTCGAGGCCCTTGCGGATGCGATCGTAGATGGCAACGATCATGGCGATCTGCGCGGTAAGGTTGTAGGCCTTCCGCACATTGGCGTCATGCGAGTTGTCTTTTTCGTCGGCGTCGTAAAAACTCAGCGCCGACACGGCAGTTCGCAGCACTTCCATGGGCGTGGCCGAGGTGGGGAAGGTGCGAAGCATCTCCACGATGCGCTGGTCGAGGGAGCGTGCCAGCGCGAGCTGGGAGGAGAATTCGCGCAGTTCGAGTTCGCTGGGCAGGCGGCCGTTCCACAGCAGGTAAGTGGTCTCTTCAAAACAGGAGCGCTCGGCGAGCTCGTGGATGTCGATGCCGCGGTAGGCTAAAACGCCCGCTTCTCCATCAATGAAGCAAATTCCGGAATTGGCGGCAACAATTCCTTCGAGACCTTTCCCAGCGACAACAGTGGACATAACCTTTGAAACTCCCCTCTTTTGGGTGGCTATAATCGATGCGCTTCCTGCCTTCGCGTGGACTTCAAGCGGAGCCCGGCGAAATGAGCGGTAATGCTCTTTATAAACGAGTGCTTCGTGGGTTGTCACGGTCACGGTGAACGACAGTGTCGTACTTTGGTCTGTTATCACGTTATGATGACGCTGGTTTAGTGCGATGGAATTCACGGTGAGGCCGGTGGAGGTGAGGGAGATCCTGCCTTGCCGCGAGCTTTACCGCCGCGAGATGAACTGCCAGATCGTTCATGATTCCCTGCATCTGCGGGACGGTTGGACGGTACCCTACCTCATTGAATTGGCTGGCGAGGTCGCCGGATACGGGTCAATCGTGGTGGGTGGCCCCTGGGCCGGGACGCGGACCGTCTTCGAGTTCTATGTCCTGGAAAAGCTGCGTTCGCGGTTTTTTGAGGCTTTTGATGCACTCAAGTCGGCGAGCGGAGCAAATGCAATCGAAACTCAGACCAACGACGTGATGCTGACGGCGATGCTGCACACGTGGGCGCGCGATGTATTTAGCGAAAAGATCGTCTTTGAAGACAAGTTGACCACCGCGTATCGCGTGCCGGGTGCGGTTCTGCGCAAACGCGAGGACGAGGGCGATTGGATGCTGCTGGAGGTTGGCGGAGAGGTCGCCGCGACCGGTGGGATCCTCTACCACTACAACCGGCCGTATGGGGATATCTGGATGGAAGTTGCGGAGGCGTTCCGGGGACGCGGATTTGGCACATACCTGGTGCAGGAACTGAAGCGGATTTGCCGGGAAGGCGGAAGCGTGCCGTGCGCTCGCTGCAATACTGATAACGTGGCGTCGCGTAAAACGTTGCAGAAGGCGGGGTTCGTACCGTGCGCGCACATCCTCTGCGGAAAGTTGTGAATTCGAGTTCAATCGAAGGGGAGCACCGCGTGCCGGACGCAAGTTATACAGGTGGGTCGGGGCTACGCAGCAATTTCGCCAAAACCGGCCCGATTCTTCTATAGTCTCTGTAGCCTTCCCTGACCCACTGAATCAGCGTTTGTGAGTATGTGCTGATGTCGCTGCCGGATCTGGGATTTGCGGAGAATTGAGCGTTTGCACTGTGGTTGCGAATGATTGGCGAATCGGGTCTAAGACAGATGAGAGCCCGCGCTTAAGGATTGCGGGGAGCCAGTTCCATGAGAACTGCTCCTGAGGAGAAGGGAAGCATGAGCGACGAGAGAACCACGATTGTGGAGACGACGCCTTCGTATAGCGGTGCGCTGCTGGGCGCGATTGCTGTGGCGGTGCTGGCAGCGCTGGGCGGCCTGGTCTGGAGTTATGCCCTGAGCAACCGCATCACGCGGCAGGAAGCAGCCCTGTCTGAGGCTAATCAGCAGAATGCCAAGCTGGATGCGCAATTGCGCGAGACCAATGCGCGCCTGCGCGTGGCCACGGACGAACTGGGCAAGAGCCTTGGGATGACGCAGAAGCAGATGGACGCGCGCGCCGAGCAGATTGTCGCTCGCGAGGCTGCGGAGAACAAGAGGTTGGAAACCGCGCAGAAGCAGACGGCGCAGCAGGTCACCGCGGTGCAGAGTGACGTCTCAAGCGTGAAGACTGATGTTGGCGGGGTCAAGACCGATCTCACCAAGACCCAGGGGGATCTTGCGACCGCTGTGAGCCAGCTCACCTCGATGAAGGGCGACTTGAGTAATCACGCCAGCTTGATCGCGCGCAACGGCACTGAACTGGAAGTGCTGAAACACAAGGGCGACCGCAACTACTACGAGTTCACGCTGACCAAGGGACAGAAGAAGCCAGTGGGTACTGTCAGCCTGGAGCTAAAGAAGGCGGACATGAAGAAGAGCCGCTTTACCGTGGTGGTCTACGCGGACGACCGGAGCTATGAAAAGAAAGACCGGAACGTGGACGAGCCGCTGCAGTTCTACAGCGGAAAGGACCCGGCACTGTACGAAATTGTGGTGAACACCATCGGATCCAAGAACACGGTCTCGGGTTATCTGTCCACGCCGAAGGGTGCGCCCGCTCCGCCTAGCGTTCAGTAATGGGACCCTTGGGTGCCAGGGTCAGGGACGGCAGGTACTGGAAGTTGAACGAGTAGTCCAGGCTCTTGCGTGAGTCCCAGTCAGCCTTCGTCATGCGGAACGAACAAGCGAATGTGCCTTCTTTTGTTTCGCCCTGTTGGATGGTGAGATCGGGCGAGATGGGAGTGGCATGCCACTGCATGAGCTGCGGGTACGCCTTGAAAATACGCTCAAAGTCCGTCGGAGTGGCGGCGTAGCTGGAGTGGATGCCGTCGGCCAGCGTGGCATTGGCGACAATCTGGTGCAGGAAGATCGGCTGCTTGCTCTGGTTGTGCAGGCGCACGTGCGTGAAGAGCAGGACCTGGTCGATCTCTTCCTTCGGAATTGCAGCGCCATTGGCATCCCAGCCGGAGCTTTCGGTATGCATCGGATGCACCCAGACATCGAGAATCTCGCCGGCTGAGGCGGGAGGCTTCTCGCCCATGAATATGTAGACCGCCACCGCGATCGAGACCAGCACAGTGGCGACCACGGTTGCGATGACTACATGGCTGGTGCCCCTGGTGTAGGACTCGCCGGCGGCCAGATCCTTTGATTCTTGTTGTAGCAAGCTCATGACGCACCTATCTTAGCGCCAATGGCGCCACACGGACTAGAGAAGCGCCAACGCGCGACGACTTAAGACGAAAAGCTAAGCTTACGCGGCCTTGCGAAATGGTTGGATCTTCGGCCTAGGTTTGCGGCTTGCATGCCAGAGGTCATAGTCCATTTGGAGACCAGCCCAGAATCCAGCGTGAGTTCCAAGAGCCTGCGATAGCCGCAATGACATCTCCGCCGAGATACCAGCGC
>NZ_JBARMD010000123.1:0-8008 GCF_049802275.1 Occallatibacter sp.
TCAGCCTTTTCCAAAGCCTGCTGCTGGCGTTCACTTCAGGGTTCTTCACTTTTTTTGCAACGACCACGATCTCCATCTTCGCGTTGCTTGCCTGGAATTTAATTGGCCATCATTCGGTGAACTACGCTGACAGCTATCTCTACGTCGGCTTCCCTGCCGGCGTGATCGTCCTGATCATTGCTCTTCCGGTCTTTGGGACTCTTTGGATCCGGGCAAAGCTCCGCAAATAAGATTTGAGCCTGAAACAAACGGCCAATCCCGAGGGATTGGCCGTTGTGTCCGTGTGAATGGCTCGAACTGTTTTAGAGTCCCGCGGGCTTGGGATTTGCCGGATCGTACTTTGCGACGTGAATTTTTTTGGCAAGTCCGATCTTGGAGAGGAGCCAGATGCCCCAGAAGTTGGGGTCAATCTCGTACCACTTGAGTCCGTGACGTGCTGAGACGGGATGCGCGTGGTGATTGTTGTGCCAGCCTTCGCCGCCGGTAAGCAGTGCAACCCACCAGCTGTTGCGTGAGTCGTCACGAGTCTCAAAGCGTCGGCTGCCCCACAGGTGGGTAGCGGAGTTCACCAGCCAGGTGGCATGGAGGCCGAGCGTCACGCGCAGCGCCACACCCCACAGGACCATGGCGACGCCATTGACCCATCCGCCCCAGATCCAGCCACCGGCCAGGAGGAGCAAACCGCTGACGCTGATGGGGAGCCAGTGATACTTGCTTAGCCAGAGGTGGAACTTGTCGCGGCTCAGATCTGGCGAATAACGCTTCAGAATTTCGACCTGGCCGTGCAGAGCCTCGCCGAAAAGGATCCAACCAGTGTGCGCCCACCATCCACCTTCGCGCGGGGTATGCGGATCGCCTTCCTGGTCGCTGAGCTGGTGATGGACGCGATGCGTCGACACCCAGAAAATAGGTCCACCCTCAAGTGACATGGTGGCGAAGATGCTCATGACGTACTCGACCCACTTGGGAGTCGTGTAGCCGCGGTGCGTGAGCAGACGGTGATAGCACATGCCGATGCCCACGTTGATGGCGAGCACATAGAGGATCGCCATAACCGCCAGACGCTGCCAGCTGAAAAAGAAGAAAGCTACCAGCGCTCCTACGTGGAACGAGCCGATGATCGCCAGGGTTGTCCAGTTGATTCCGTAATCGATGGTCGCGGCTTTACCCATCCGAACAAGGAATTTAGCAGGAATCCTACCGACAGGCGACGAAAGTTCCTGTTCTGTTGCAACCGGTTTGGTTGCTTCGTCGGGTGCGTTGGTGGGAGCGGGAGCGGAAACAATTGATGCCATTCGTTTGCTAAATCCTTTAGACAGGGGTGTGAAAAAGCCGGTCTGTACTTGAATTGTATAGGAGCTTTGACTCTTCTCCCCCTCAGATATTCGTCTAAGTCACGAAAGTTACATAGTCTCTTCTATGGGATGAAAATCAAGGGAATGAATTCGGTGATGTCGGCTCAGATTGGATATCCCATTGCGCATCGCTCCGGATAGCCACTGGAGGCGGATGACGATTTGGTGGACTACTGTCCGGGAGCTACACCGAAGTCGCCTCCGCCGGTGACGAAGATCTTCTCTGCTGTGCCGCGGAGCACGCGGTAGAGCGCGAATTGCCGCTGCGAGGTGCCGCGCAGCTCAAACAGCAACTCGCCGCGATTATCGGCCAGCGCATCGACAGCGTCGACGAGTCGCATCCGCGGCGTATCGTCGAGGCGCGAAGCGTCGGTGACGTTTTTGAGCAATATCAGCGGATTGCCGTAGAGATCGGGTTGTGCGATGAGGGTAACGAACTTGCGCTCGGCTGGCGGTGCATCGGTGCGAGCCGAGAGGACCATGGTGGCTCCGGAGCCATATGCAAGCTCGAAGACCTGGAACTTTTCGTCAACGAGCGGAGGGGGTACCGGCGGCGGAACCGGTTTTGCGTGCGATTTAGACGAGGTGCGCTTGGGCGCCGCAGCAGGAGGTGTTTTAAGCCCCAATGCCTGCCGGGCGATGACCTCCATCGCTTCTTTCATCTTTTCTTCGTCTGCCGGGTTGGCCCAGGTGTAACTCCACGGGTGTTCGGGACGGCGCTTGGCGTCAGAGACCGCCACTGCCTGTTGCATGTCTGTTGGAAGGCCCATCAGGCTCGGCAGGACATCAGGGCCATTGCCGGCAGGTTTGCCGCGCAAGAGCCGGGGGCGGTCAGGATCAGTGCTGCCAAGGTGTTCGCCGTCGTTCGTGTCGGCAAAAGCCTGCTGACTCGTGTGCAGCACCGGGCGATCAGGGTCGCTGCTATCAGTATTGCTGGACGCGGTGCCTGAGTCCTTCTTGTGCAGGGTGGGTTGGTCTGGATCGGATGCAGGGCTGGCGCTCCCAGTAGTTGAGTCATCGCTCCCGCTTTTCTTGTGGAGCGTAGGACGGTCCGGATCGGTTGGAGCGGATTGCCCTGATGAGCCCTGGTTGCCCGAGTCGCCTCCTTGTCTGCGATGCAGGACAGGCTTGTCGTCGTTGGCGTCGAAGCCTTCTTCCACGATAGGCTTGGGGACAGCCGGTTTGGCGGAGGGCAATGGTTTCCACGCGCCGTAGCCGACCCATAGGCCTTGCTCCTGGCCTGCCTTTTTGATGTCGTAGAGGCCTATTGGTGTGCCGTTCTTCTCGAGCTCGTACTCGACTTCACCGGCCAACGCAAGCGGCTCGGGACGAGCCAGGTACACATTGCCGTCCTCGAGAGCCTGGCCGTCATAGACGGTGATGGGGATGAGGCGGCTGGTCTTTGGCTTGCCCTCGTCGCCTGTCCACTCGAGCACGCCGATGGCTCGCAAATCGGGTGTATCTTTGGCTTTCCTGGTCACCTGGCCGGGATACTGTGCGCCAACCGATGCGGCAGCGAGCAGCAGCGCGACGGCGACCGATGTGGGGCTGTTCGAGACTGATCTGAAGAGCCGCGATGACACCGGACCTACCTCTCGGAAATAATGCAGACGTACCCGCTGTTTCAAATTTCTATCCACCATACTGACAATACGAGGAATTTCCCATGGAAGTGAACCAGAAGGTCGCCAATTTCACTCTACAGACGGACGAGGACAAAACTGTAAGCCTTTCAGATTACGCCGGAAAGCCGGTCGTGTTGTTCTTCTATCCCCGCGCCGATACGCCCGGCTGCACCATTGAAGCGTGCGGTTTTCGCGATACCTTCAAGAAGATCCAGGCCGCCGGTGCTGTGGTGCTTGGCATCTCCCGCGATTCGCCTAAGGCACAGGCCAAATTCAAAGCCAAATATGACCTGCCTTACACACTCCTTGCTGATGTAGACGAGAAAGTATGCAATCAGTTTGGTGTGTTGAAGGAAAAGAACATGTACGGGAAGAAGGTCTGGGGAATAGAAAGGACGACGTTTCTGATAGGACCGGACCAGAAACTCATCCATATCTTTCCGAAAGTGACGCCGGAAGGGCACGCGGATGAAGTGCTGGCGCTTGTGAAGGAATGGCAAAAATCGCACAAATAAGGCCGGAAAGAGCAAAAAACAAGCTCCCGGGGCGGCTGGTTCCACGCAAATTTTTCGAAGATTCGACTGAAAAGGTCGCCCCGAGGCTATTGGGCAAGCTGTTGGTGGCGAGAAGCGCGGACGGCGGAGTGCTGGCGGGAAGGATTGTGGAGGTCGAGGCGTATCTCGGGCCGCATAACGATCCGCCGGATCCGGCTGCGCACACGCATCGGGGGCCTACACCGCGGAACCTGGTGCTATTCGGGCCGGCGGGACATGCATATATGTATTTGATCTATGGGAAGTATTTTTGCGCGAACATCAGTTGCGAGCGCGAGGGACTTGGGGGAGGCATTTTGCTCAGAGCCCTGGAGCCAGTGGCGGGACTGGCACAGATGGCGCGCAATCGTGGCCTGGACGAAGATGCGCCGGTGCGATTGATCGCTTCGGGACCTAGTCGGCTGTGCCTGGCGTTGGGCCTGACGCGGCCCTTGCACAACGGGCTGGACGTGACCAGCGCCGCGTCGCCGCTTCAAGTAAGAGACGACGGCTGCCTCGACGCGGAGGTGGTGATTACGCCGCGGATCGGCATCAGGCATGCGGTGGACTGGCCGCTGCGGTTTGCCTTGCGCGGGAACGGGTGCGTTTCCGGTCCGAAACGGCTGGCTGAAACGTCAACCAAAGCGAACCGTAATTCGTCAGTAGAATAGACGTCATCCCACCATCACGAGGAACTTTGCACTTGAAGCTCTCTTCCCCGTCTTTCCGCGCACCGTTGACGGCCCTGGTTTCAGTAGTCTTTGCCTTTGCCGCTCTCGCCCAAACCCCCGCAGCTCAGCAGGCACCAGCTGAGGAACACCATCATCACGAGGAGCCGGCGCCGACCAACCTGAAAGTCCTTCCCAAGACCATGACGGGCGAGCAGGTTCACGATCTGATGCACAAGTGGGAGGCGTCGCTGGGCGCCGAGTGCAGCACATGTCACGCCGCCGATCCCAATAACATCGGGCCGAACGGAAAGCCGCGGCTGAATTTTGCCGATGACTCGAAGCCCGAAAAAAACACGGCGCGGTTGATGTACAAAATGGTGGAGGACATCAACGCGAACTACGTTGGCAAGGTGGAGAACTCGGGCGTGCCGGTGAGTTGCGGGACATGCCATCGCGGGCATCTCGATCCGCCAATCTTCTCGCCGCCCAAGGAAGATCATGACCATGATCACGGCCCGCCGCCGCCGAGCGGAGCTAAGCCCTCTTCACGGTGAAGGACCCAGCTGATGGCTGAAAGCTCTCGGCTTTCTGCTATCGGCTCTCAGCTTTGATCTGTCCTCAGACGGATTCGACACAGCAGCAATCTATGGATTTTTGGGGGTTGTGCACGCACTCAAGGTGGAATAGGCTGTGAGCGGTTTCAAAGCCAGAGAAGGAAAATTCTGCGTCCAGGCTACGTCGCCAT
This sequence comes from Occallatibacter sp., assembly GCF_049802275.1. NCBI lineage: Bacteria > Pseudomonadati > Acidobacteriota > Terriglobia > Terriglobales > Acidobacteriaceae > Occallatibacter > Occallatibacter sp. The sequence goes on from NZ_JBARMD010000123.1 coordinate 4,930, forward strand.
GGGCCTGGCTTGTTTGTCCACCATCAGGCTGATGCTGCGCCATCCAACTGCTCCAGATCGCGTCGGTCACGACGACGAATCCTTGACTGTCGTCGAGTTCAGCTGAACTCGTGAATCGACATGAGGTGCCGTTCTCTATCTGCATTGAAAAGTGGCCCCGCCATTGATCTGGATGAGCCGGGTTCTTGCCAGTAGCTTGCGTGGTCGTCTTATCCCAGCGAATTAGCACTGAACCCATCTTCTGCCCTTTGCCATCGACGAGATTGGAGCGGGCGGTTCCACCTGGCATCAGCGCCACGGATTCTGGTTCCCAGCGAAGCGAATTGCGGATTTCGTACATCTCGGCATCAGTCACTGCGCGGGAATCGCCGGGCACATAGCGGATGTCGATCGGAGGCGGAGCTTCAGGAACGCTGACGGCCTGTACCGCTCGATCTTGAGGAGGCTGGTTCCGGTCGGCACTGTCCGCTGCTGCACTCTCGGAAGCTACGGAGTGTGTTTGAAGCCACGCTTTCGCGGGAGCGAAATCCTGGTTGGCCGCTTTTCGAATCCATGCGACGGCTTCGTTGTGGTTAAGCGGGGCACCTCTCCCAGTCTCATACATGATGCCAAGATCGTATTGCGCGGTCGCTTGCCCCTGATCCGCAGCCTTGCGATACCAAATGGCTGCCCGTGCCTTGTCTTCGGGAATTCCCCACCCGGTTGAGTACATCTCGCCAAGCCAGAATTGGGCGGTAGCATTTCCATGGTCGGCGGCTTTCGTAAACCAGTTACGAGCCTGAACCGCGTCTTCGATGGCGACACCGCGGCCAAGCAAATATCGGGTTCCGAGCTCAAGCTGCGCATTGGCGTCCCCGTCGGAGGCCTTTTGATACAGAGCCGCGAGTTCCTTCTTCTCCGCCTTTGTCTGTGCGTGACTCGGGATAACCGCAACAAGCAAGATAAAGAGGCCTGTTAGAAGGTCCAACAGCAAAGTGGACATCCTCTTTCTTGAATGATTCGACCTGAATGCTGGCTCGCGGTTCATCTCCCTCGAATTGTAGATCGCCATGCCATTGCGCAGCGCGGGCGATTTCAGACGAAGCCCGGCACCGAGGCTTCCCCTTGATATTCGACAAGAAGAAGCGAGATGTGTTGTCGAACGTCATGGGGAAGGTGGCAGGGGAAGATGGCACCGTCTACGGATTTGTCGCAGGGAACGCTGGACATGCTGATTTTGAAGAAACCTTCGATGCCGGGGCCGGAGAGAAGCGGCGCCGCGCGTTTCCCATCGTGCCCAGCGCAGGAAGAGCGAATTGCGAAGCATTAAAGACGCCGCGCCGCCGGGGGGATTGGTGTGCACCCGTGGCGAGGCTCCGCTCCACTGCGGCGTGCCGACGCCATTGTCGTTGATGCCGTTGGGAATGGTGCCGAGCAGCGACGTGTCGCAGGCGATGGAACGTTAGCTGGGATTTTGTGTGCGTTTGTAGTCGCCGGATTTGCCGCCGGATTTTTGTTCGAGCTGGATGGTACGAATGACGATGGATTTGTCGAGGGCCTTCGTCATGTCGTAGACGGTTAGGGCGGCGATGGAAGCAGCGGTGAGGGCTTCCATTTCCACTCCCGTCTGGCCGGTGGTGGTGGCAGTGGCGCGGATGCGGACCCCGCCGGCGACAATTTCGGCCTCGACATCGACGTGTGTGAGCGGGAGCGGGTGGCACATCGGGATGAGTTCCGATGTGCGCTTGGCGGCCTGGATGCCTGCAAAGCGGGCTACCTCGAGCGGGTTGCCTTTGGGATTTGCGGGGAGCGCGGAGAGAACGGAGGCGGAGAGCTCAACAAATGCGGAGGCGGTGGCAATGCGCTTCGTCGCTTGTTTGGAGCTGACGTCGACCATGCGGGCATTGCCTGCGGTGTCGTAGTGAGAGAGCTGCGGTTTGGCTTGCTTCGGCATTCTGGATTCTTAATGTAGCAGGATACGGACGGTGGTTCCGGCGGTGAGGAAGTCTTCATGCTCAGGGATGACGAGGAAGCAGTTGGATTGAGCGAAGGCGGTGAGGTCGCCGGAGCCATGCCAGGGGACTGTGGCGACTTGGGGAAGTTCGTTGACGGATGGCGAGAATTCGCAGAGCGCGGGCAGGAACCGGGTGAGGCCGGGTTTGGTTTTGCGGTCGGTGTCGCGTGAGAGGCGGGCGAGGACGAAGCGTGGACGAGTTTCGCTACTGCCGGCGAGGGCGGCGAGGATGGGTGCGGCGAAGAGTTGAAAGGTGGCGGCGGAGGAGATGGGGTTGCCGGGGAGGCCGAAGATCGGGATGGACGCAGGGCCCGAAGGATCTTCGCTTCGGGCTCGGTTCATGTACGGTTTCAAACCGGAGCACGCGACTTCGCCGAAGACGAGTGGTTTACCCGGCTGGATGCGGACGCCGGTGAAATGAAAATGTGCGCCGTGACGGGCGAGCGCGGGTTCTACGAGGTCGAATTTGCCGGCCGAGACGCCTCCTGAGATGAGGAGCATGTCGGCTTTGAGAGCTTGTGCGAGTGCGCCATCGAGAGCTTCGGCGGTGTCGGCGGCAGTGGGCAGAATGATGGGTTCGGCGCCGGCGTTGGCCACGAGGGCTGCGAGCATGGGTGCGTTGGAGTTGCGGATTTTGCCGGGACCGGGAGTTGCGTCGACGGGAACAAGTTCGTCGCCGGTGGTGAGGATAGCGACGCGGGGACGGACGTAGACGTCGAGGTGCGCATATCCGCAGGAAGCGGCGAGGGCAATCTGAGCGGGATCGAGTCGTGTTCCGGCTGGAAGTTGTTCGTCACCACGACGGGCTTGCGCGCCTTTGGCTACTACGTTGTCGCCGGGGTCGATGGTACGGGGAGGACGGAGGCGGATACTGCCAGCCCAGCGACCAAAACCTGTCGCTGGGGATCCCGAGGTGTTAGCGGATTTTTCAATGTGCTCGAGCATGACGACGCAATCGGCACCGGCGGGGACGGGAGCACCGGTCATGATTTCCCATGCTTTGCCTTCGGGCAGCGGGCCGGCGGGAGCTTCGCCCGCATGCGTGGAGCCAGCGACGGGGAGTGCAAGATGCGCAGAGGCTTCAGA
>NZ_JBARMD010000124.1:0-2274 GCF_049802275.1 Occallatibacter sp.
CCAGTACACACCATCCCTGGTTCCGGCGATGGCAGGCATGATCGCCAGCGGTGTCTACGACATGGTGCTTGCCTCGCGCATCCTCGGCGGGGGAGCGCTCAGGGGCGGGATGCCGCTCTACAAATACATCTCCAACCGCTTTCTGACGGCATTCCAGAATCTGTTTCTGGGAGTGAAACTGTCGGAGTATCACACCGGCTTCCGTGCATTCTCGAGGCAACTGCTCGAGGCCCTCCCTATCCTCGAGAACTCCGATGATTTTGTTTTCGACAACCAGATGATCGCCCAAGCCGTGATGTTCGATTTCCGCATCGGCGAAATCTCCTGCCCGACGAAGTACTTCGAAGAGGCATCGTCGATCAACTTCAAACGCAGCGTGGAATATGGTCTCGGTGTGCTTGCCACGACCCTCAGCTTCACAGCGCACAAATTGGGTCTGATCCACCTAGCACGCTTCGATGCCAACGGAAGAAAAGTCAATCAACAGTATTATTCGCAATATGCAGATCGCGCCTGACTGATGGGGGTTATGGTCGCGAGGGAGTCAGCCAGCGTTGGTTTAGAGAAAATCACCAGTGACGTTTCTCATCTGCGTAGCCGCCGTCCTTTGGTGGCGCCAATCATCTGAACGCCCAGTTGAGCACTGAGGAGGTCGCATCTTCAACTTCCCATCCATCGCGGTTGAGCAAACAGTAGATAGCCTCTTAGCCATCCCGGCATTCTTGCCGGCCACAGTGTGCACCGGCTACCTAGCTGCATGGTTTACGAACATCCATGCCTTTCGCCAGCGATCGCTTGTCGAGCGGCTCTTTTGGAGCGTCCCGTTGTCGATGGCCGTTTCCGCCATTTCTGCAATGTTGATTTGCAGGCTCTTTTCCCTCGCAGCCGTATCGGCGTTCTTCCTCGCAAGCGGTGTGGCCTGCCTGGTCCTGCTGGGCAGGGAATGGCGCCAACTGCGCCTTTCGGGGCAAAAGTGGAACCTCGGATACCGCCCACTGGGCGGTGCGGCGCTGATCTTCGCAATCGGCTGGATCATCGTGGTGGTCCTTTTACTGATTGACCTCCAGAGAGGTCACGATCTTTACGTTAGCGTCGTGATCTTAGATCACAGCGCTCGAGTCAATTGGATTGAGAGCATCCTCCGCACAGGTGTCCCACCTCGCAATTCGTTGTACTACTACGAACGCCCCGCTACGATGCGCAATTACTACTTCTGGTATGTCATCTGTGCCGACGTGTCGCGAATGGCGCATCTACCCGTCCGCACAGTGCTCAATGCAAGTTGCGTATGGGCAGGATTCGCTTTGGCCGCTCTCAACGGACTTTATCTCAAGCATTTCCTTGGATCCGGTTCAAGACTGCGTAGACAGTTTCTATATTCCATTCTTCTGCTAACAGTTACGGGACTTGATATTTGTGTGATCCTTTGGGAGATCTTCTACCTGCGCCTTCCCCCTCAACCTGACGCGGAATTGTGGTCCAGGGGTGCAATACTCAGTTGGCTCGACGTTCTGCTCTACGCTCCGCATCATGTTGTTAGTTTGGTGTGTTGCATGCTCGCATTTTTGCTCGCATGGATGTCAAAAGGAAAGAATGGTGAACATAAGCAATTTGCGACCGTTAGCTTGATCGCTCTGGCGCTTGCAAGTGCCTTTGGCCTCTCTATCTATCTGTTGTTCGCGTTCTTTTTGTTGATGCTGGCCTGGGGCCTTTGGCAAATTGCCATTGAGCGTACATCACGGTCAGCATTGCTGCTGGCAGCCGGCGGTGTGGGTGCAACTTTCTTACTGCTTCCTTACCTTTGGGAACTTTCGCGCGCCTCGTCTGGAATGCATGCCGGTAGTCCGTTCGGGTTTGCCATCCGCGAGATGATTCCCGTCGATGGCCTGCTGGCATCGCATGTCTTCCAGCATCTCGCAGCCAGCCACCCTCTTGGCGCACTCAACCTTGCCAGGTTAGTTCTGCTAATACCGAGTTATGTCATTGAATTAGGCTTCTACCTCATCGTTCTACTCATATACCTGGTTCCGGCGTGGCGAGGGCGGCCCCTCACGCCTGCGCAGCGCTCTCTGATATTCATCGCAGTAGCCATGATTCCATTCATCACTTTTATGCGGTCCTGGGTGTTAACAATCGATGATTTCGGTATGAGAGCACCGCTCCTTCTGCAGTTCCCATTGCTGCTTTTGGGATCGGAACTGATGGTGCGCTGGAACTGCAATGACCACAAACGCTCCGCGCCAGATGCGTGCGGCAGTTTGCTTCGAAGTACCC
>NZ_JBARMD010000125.1:0-11339 GCF_049802275.1 Occallatibacter sp.
TTTGAAGATGCGTATCTGCACGAGTTTCGCGATAGTGAGATTTTTGAAGCCGCGGTCCTGCATGCGTTGGATGAAGTCGGGCGTGATTTTGAAGATTCGTATCTGGATAAGTTCATCGAGATCGGGCTGATAGCCCATGGCACGAATCTGCTTCACTTCGTCGGCGTTGACGCCCTGAACTTTGAGGGCGATGAGCTTGTCGGCGTCTGGTTGTTCATAGCCCATTGCGACGAAGCTCCTGGCGTAGGCGGGATCGATTTTGAAGATGCGCAGGGCAATGAGGTTGTCGATGGTGATGCCGCGGATTTGGGCCTGCTGCAGCGAGCGGGCATAGCCGGATGTGACATTGAGGAAGGCGTAGGCCTGGAGTTTTTCGGAATCGAAGCCGGCGAAACCGAGTTTGGCCATGCGGTCGACGAAGGCGGAATCGGGGGTGAAGACGGAGTCGCCGCGAAGTTCGTGATCGTGGACGGCGCCAGCGCAGGTAAACGTACCGGCTTCAGCGGTGAGGCTTGCCGTGTGGTGGGCGCCATCGTTTGCGAGGTCGGCGTTGGTGATGCCGGTGAAGCGGTTCATGGATTCATTGCTGAAATTCATGCCGCAGTGGTGATCACCCACGCAATCATCATCGCCGATGTGCAGAGAGAATTCATTGGCTCTCTCGCTGATTCCAATAGCGCATCTGGCATGGGTGGGGGCAAGCGATTGTGCGCTCAAGGGAAGCGTCGTTGCGGCGAGGATGACGGCGAAAGCGACATGGTTTCGAAAAAGCATACGTAACTCCTGAGATGTCGACTGGAGGCGAAGATCTCCTGTCCCGCGGCAAGGCGGGAGCTTTGAGCTGCTGTGGGTAAAGGGTTGGAGTTACTTCTTAACGGACTCGTCGTCGAGCAGGCCGGAGATGCGCAACTGGACGAGTTTATCGAATGGAAGGTTGGTGAAGCCATGTTTGGCGGCTTGCGCGATGAACTCGTCATCAATGCGGAAGATACGAGCTTTGACAAGATCGTTGGCGGTGACGTTGGGGAATGTCTGTTTGAGCTGCCGGGCGTATTCGGGTGTGACTCCCTGGACGCGCATCGCGAGCAACTGACTGGAGTCGAGGTTTGCGAAGCCTGCGGTTTTCATGCCGGAGACGAACTCGGGTGTGACCTGGAAGATGCGGAAGGAAATTGCATCGTGGACGTTGTTGATCGCGAGTCCCTGCTTCTTCATCTCGGCGATGGCTTCGGGCGTTACTCCCTGAATTTTGCAGGCGACGAGATCGTCGGCGGAGAGTTTTCCGAAGCCCGCCTGGTTCATCGCCTGTGCATATTGAGGAGTGACATCCTGAATTTTCATGGCGATGAGCTTGTCGAGGTCGACGTCGTAGCCGGCGGCTTTCATCTGGTCGATGTAGTCACTGTGGATGTGCGCAGAGCGTGCAGCTTTGTCGTCGGACTGAATTTGGGCCGCGGGCGCAGGGTCGGGCGTTACGGCCTGTGGGGCAGCAACCGGAACAGGCGCGGCAACGTGGATGGCGACTTCCGCGGCAATGGCAGGAGCCGCAACCGGTGCAGCATTGGGTGCAGCTACCGTGGCGATCGCGGGAGCGGAATCGGATTGCGGTTTGGGGTTAAGGCTGGCCAGCAGATGCGGAACGGGAAGAAGGATGACGAGGAGTCCGGCGCATGCGGCGGCGAGAGAGAAGGGACGAAAACGACGGCTGGGAATGCGAGTCATGGGTTCTCCAAGAATGCGTGCGATACGCGTAAGGAGAGTTGCGTGGGATTGGTGGCCATCGAGCGCCATGGCGAGGCGCATGTGGCGTGAGCGCTGCTCTTCGAGGTGAACGAGAGCATGGGCGTAGACGACGGGATTCGGGCACACTTGCAGGGCGAGATCGTCGCAGCAGAGTTCGCGCTCCTGGCGGATGCGGGCGCTGATCCACCAAACGGCGGGATGGAAGAAGAACAGCGTTTCGGCGATGGTTTGCAGGATGTTCCAGAAGAAATCGGCGCGGCGCACGTGCGCGAGTTCGTGGGCAAGAACGACCTCAAGCTCATCCGGCCCGAGCAAAGTGATGGCGCTGAGCGGTAGCAGCACGATGGCGCGAACAGTTCCCATTGTCATGGGGCTGTCGATGGCGGTGGAAAGGCGGAGTGCGATGGTGCGACTGAGCCCGAGGGAAGCCGAGATGCGCTGGAACGCGGCTTGCACAGCGGCAGGCGGTTCGCCGGTGGAGGCGAGGCGTAGGCGGCGGAGAAACCACCAACCACCGAGGCTGCGAATGGAAAGAGCAAAGACACCGATGAGCCAGAGGCCGTCGATCCAGGGAAGCAGGGTGGCGAGGGTCAGATGCTGAGGAATACGTTGAATGGCGGCAAGACCGGGCGCAGTAGATCGCGGAAAATCAGCGGCGACGGTGGCGCGGAGATTTGATGCGGACTCGGCGATCGAAGCAACTGGTGCGCCGGATCGCAGCTCCCACCCGAAGGTGGCGATCGCGGAGCCAAGCATGAGCAGCAGAGCAGAGAGAGCGACGAGATAGCGGGTCTGGCTGGAGCGGCGGGAGACAGTGACGCTGATTGCGCGATAAGCGGCGGCGATGGCGGCGGCTTGCCAGCAGAAGTGAATCAGGGTCCAGGCGATGGCTTGGGAAATTTGGGTCATGGCCGGTCCTTTCTGATGTGTTTGATTTGACGGTGATCAGAGGATGCAGCGTTGCGCTTGCGTTCGATGAGGGCGCGGATTTCGCTCAGTTCATCTTCGCTCGCGGGTTCCATAGAGAGCGCGTGCAATGCGAGCTGAGCCGCTGATCCGGCAAAGAGGCGCTTGCTGAGGTCCTTGAGGATTTTGCTTTGCATCGAATCCTGGCTGAGCGCTGCGCGATAGACGTGGGCGCGGTTGGCTTCATCGCGGACCACCAGGCCCTTGGCAGTCATGATCTGGAGCATCTTGAGAACAGTGGTGTAGCCGGAGGGGCGATCCTGATTGAGAGCATCGTGAATCTCGCGGACAGTGGCCGGTTGCTTCTCCCAGAGGATCTGGAGAAGTTCGAGTTCGGATTCAGTAGGCCGGGGGATGATCGTGCCGTGTTCCATGATGGATAGACGTTATACGAAGAGTTTCGTAATTGTCAACGAAAATCTTCGTAGATGGTAATTTCGGAGTAGGATGCTGCGGAGCTGGGTTATTGGTTGCGTCGTTCTTGCGCTTCTTTGCTGGATGCACGAAGCGGGAACACAGAGTCCGTCGAATCGGCGCGACGGCTCGGATGGGTACACGATGAGGCTCCCCGTGGATGAGGTCGTACTGACATTCAACGCGACCGATGGGGAGGGATTGCCAGTCAATGACCTCAAGGTTAGCGAGATTCGGCTGAGGGACAACGGAGCTGCGCCCCGCAGGATTGTCGCATTTGATGAGCTGATGAATCGTTCGATTCGCATAGGCATTCTGCTGGATACGAGCGAGTCAATGCAACGGACGCTGTCCGCGAACAAAGTGGTTGCGAAGGAATTTGTCGAGCGTTTGTTTCGGCAGAAAACGGACGCCGGATTTGTTTCGGAATTTGGATACGCTTCGGCGACGATCCAGTTGTGGACCGGGAATGCTTCGTTAATAGCGCTGGGGATTCAAAGGGTCGGTGAAAAGGTAAATTACCCGGTTGGCACCGCATTATTTAACGCGGTGTTCCAAGCTTGTTCATCTTCGTTCGACGAGATTGATCCAACAGCAACCGGGAACCTCATTCTACTGTTCTCGGATGGCGAAGACAACGCGGGGTTGACATCGCTTGAGGATGCGGCTCGCGCCTGCCAACACAAAAATGTCCAGGTCATTGCGTTTATTCCTTCATCGGTGCAGGATCATGCCTCTACTGGTCCGCAGGCAGTGCGCGAGCTTGCATTGAAGACGGGTGGACAGGTGTTCTTTGCCGATGATGCCGGGGACAAAATCTGGAACGATCTGAGGACGATCGAGTCGGGGATGCGGAACCAGTATCGGCTCGTCTACAACCCGGAAAACTTCAAGCACGATGGCGCGTTTCATGAGATTGAGCTGCAGCCGCCCGATCGCGTGCGCAGGATTGAGGTTCGCTCGGGGTACTTTGCGCCGCGGCAGTGACACAAAGAGTTTCTCGATAGCAAGCTTCAGCGACATACCGTATTCACATCCAGGCTTGACTTGGGGCGGGGTGGGAAGGCGAGGCCACGCGCCTGCATAGCGCCTTCGAGCGAGTCGGGCTGGTCGGGTAGCGAGGGATCGATCGCGCTGGCGTAGAACGGGTCGTTCTCGGCGTCCTGAAGTGTGACGAAGGTGAAGCCCATGTCGCGATAGAGCTTGAGGAGACGCGGGAGCATGCGGGCGTCGAATGCGCCGACGTGCATGAGCAGGACGTACGGGATGTCGTGGCCGAAGAGAGATTTTGCCATGGCGCGGCGGAAGTCGGCATCGGTGGAGGCGGACTCTAGATAGGTGGTTTCTAGCTGGGCGATAGTGGCGGTGTCGTTTTTAGCGATGCAGCGGGCGTAGGGTTCGTTCCACATGTAGTCGCCGAAGCTCATGGTGACGGACGCGATTTTGTATCCGTGAGCGGCCAGGACTTTGCGAGTGTCGGCGCGCTTCTCGGGCGTGTCGCCTTCGGCGAGGAACGGATACCGGAGCCAGTGCCAGTCGGTGTTGCCGGCGTACTGCTGCAGGATTGGTTCGTTCTTGAGCAGGTCGGCTTCCCAGTCGGCCAGGGGACTGGTGTTGAGGTTCATGTGTGACCAGGTGTGATTGCCGAGTAGGAAGCCGGCGTCCCGCCAGTCTTTGAGCATGGGGGAGGAGGCGGGTTCGCGTTCTAATTGAACGCCATTCACGAAGCCGTAGACGGGCGGCATGTGCGCGGCCTTCATGGCGGCGATGAGTTTGTGACCGATTTCTACGCGTGTTTCGCCTTGAGGCAGAGCGCTGTGGGCGGGGAGGTCGTCCCAGGTGATGGCGACTTGCTGAGAGTGTGACTTGGTGTGTGCCGCGAGGATGGCAATGGCGACGAGAATGATGCGCAGACTGCGCGAGTTCTTCATGGGTCCATTATCCATCGGAGAAGGGGAGAGAACTCCCAGGTCTCAGAAGCGAGACCCTTCGGCTTCGTTCAGGGCAGGCTCTGGGGCACCCTGCTTGTGAATCGTACGATCTAAAAGCAGATCCTTCACTCCGCTTACCCCATGGACACTTGGTGTCCATGGGGCCCCAAGCCGCTACGTTCAGGATGACATCCTTGTTTTCTGGGATCAATATCTGCACGCGCCCGAATCGAACTACTTCACGTGGATGACTGGGTTGCGGTCGGGGTGGGCGGGGTCTTTGATGATGTGACCGCCTTGCATTACGAAGGCGACGTGTTCCATCACGGTTATGTCGGCGAGCGGATCGCCTTGGACGGCTACGATGTCAGCGTAACGGCCGGGCTCAATTGTGCCGACGTCCTTGTCTTTCTCGATCATCGTGGCGGCGTTGATGGTGGCGGCTTGCAGTGCGCCGAGCGGCGTCATGCCGCCGCGGACTAAAGCGCCAAATTCCTTTGAGACGGATTCGTCTACGTCGGCGTCATCCACTCCGTAGGCGATGCGGATGTGGTGGGCGAGAGCCAGCTTGAATGCTGGGCCTTGTGCGGCCATGATCTCGACGCCTTTGGCGTAGGAATCGGGATCGCGACCCTTACTGAGGCCGGTTTCCATGTCGTGCTGGAAGCAGTAGAGTGTGGGTACCAGCCAGGTGTGGTGTTGTTCCATCAACTCCGCGCCTTCCTCGTCGAGCATGGTGCCGTGTTCGATGGAGTCAACGCCGGCGCGGACTGCGGCCTTGATTCCGACGGCGCCTTCAGCATGAGCCATTACTTTTTTGCCGGCGCGGTGGGCGATCTCGACGGCGGCGGCCATCTGGGCTTCGCTCAACTCCTGAACATGGAAGTCGGAGATAGGATCCATGACGCCGCCAGTTGCCATGAGCTTGATCCAGTCGGCTCCATATTTAATGTCGCGGCGCACAACGTGGGCGATGTCATCGACGGTGTCGGCTACGTTCTGGCCGCGGGGGAGTTGCATGTCAGGCGAGAAGGGCGCGCCATCGCCGTGGCCTCCGGTAAGCGAGATGCAACTGCCGGCGGCGGTGATGCGCGGGCCGAGGATGATGCCACGTTTGACGGAATCACGCAGGGCGAATTGCGGATAGTCGGGCGGCCCCTCACAGGCATCGCGCAGGGAGGTGAATCCGTGATCGAGCCAGATGCGGAGGTTGTAGACGCCCCAGACGGTCGACTGCGGGATGGAGGTGCGCAGATGCGCGGCGATGTTCTGCGTTGTTGGGTTAGAGAGCGTGTGCGCGTGCGCGTCGATGAGGCCGGGAAGCACGGTATAGGCGGAAAGATCGGTGACAGGAACGCCGGCGGGTGCCGCTTCGGCGATGGACTGGATGCGGTCGCCTGCGATGAGGATATAAGCGTGTGGGCGCACGGATCCGGTGCGAACGTCGATGAGCTTGCCGGCAAGCACGACCTGGGTGACCGAGGGCGGCTGGGGTTGTTGAGCATGCAGTGAGCACACGGCGAGGGACAGGCTGATGAGGACTGAGCAGTGGGTGCGGATCATCTTGCGATTGAAGGTAACATCCGGGCCGCCATCGGGAAAAGGAAAACTGTTGCCTGCGTTGGGCTTGGGCTGCAATTGAAAAGCGTCACTTGCGAGTGCGCCCCGGGTTTGATAGAACAGCGGCAGATTCGATTGTCGTGCGTTGACGATCAGGAGATCTACATGAGCGCAACGATTCCAAACTCAAGACCCCTTGCCAAGCTGGATCAGTGGGATGATTTCGTCGAAGGGCGGTATAAGGAAGGGAAGTCCGAAGAGGAGTTTCGCGTCTATGATGCGACGGCCACGCCGGGTGTGGCGGAGTTTTATCGGCTGAATCACGAAGGTCAGACGGTGGATTATGTTCTGGGCAAGGAGAAGGAGTACTTCAGCCTGAAGAAGGGGATGAAGTCGATCTGGGAAGCGGCAGAATTTTTGAATACGCTGGTGGATGACAGTGATCCGGACACGGACCTCACCCAGATCGAGCATCTGCTGCAGACATCGGAAGCGATTCGTCGCGACGGGCATCCGCGCTGGATGGTGTTGACGGGGTTCTTGCACGATCTTGGAAAGTGCCTGTGCCTGTATGGCGAGCCGCAGTGGGGTGTTGTGGGGGATACATTTCCGGTGGGCTGCGCGTGGTCTGAGGCGATTGTGTTTCCCGAGTATTTTGCGAACAATCCCGATCGGCTCGTGCCTGAGTACCAGACGAAGTATGGGATTTACGAGCCGAATTGCGGGCTCGAGAATGTTCACCTCTCGTTTGGGCATGACGGATACATTGCTGAAGTGATGAAGCCGTATTTGCGCATGGAAGCGCTGTACATGTTGCGCTTTCATTCGTTCTATCCCTGGCATCGTCATGGTGCATACGATCATCTGGCGAACGACCAGGATCGGGCAATGATGGAGTGGGTGCTGAAGTTCAATCAGTACGATCTCTACTCCAAGGGACATGCCAAACCCGATGTGAGGGAATTAAAGCCGTATTACGACGAGCTATTTGCGGAGTTTCTGCCCGAGAAAATCGCCTGGTGAATATAACGGCGCCGGGCCATATGAATAGATCCGGCTAACGGCAACAAAGCAGCTGCAGGTTCCTCCGCTCGCTTCCCCTCGGCTTCGCTCATGGTCCAGTCGGTAGGAATGACAGTCTTAAACGAGGCTCGGGTCTTAAAAATGTGATGGCCGCCGGGCAGGAGCCGGGCGGCCATTTACGTTCTTGTGCGCGATGTTCTGCAAGTTTTTAGTGAGCTGTTTCGCTGGTGGCGGACTTGGGCTGTGATGCCAGCCAGCTCTTCAACTGCGGTTCCTGCAGGTTGCGGAGTTCAATGCAGCCGTTGATGCGCTCGATGGCATGCTTGAGCTCCTGATCAGCATCGGGAACCTTGTGGGTGGAGAAGAACTGCGATACATCGTCGCGGGCTGATTCCGAGCAGAAGGCCGCAGTGGCGCCGACGAGGACGGTACCCATCTCCGGAGTGAACTCCTTCTTCACATCGTTCCAGTGAGTCTGGATGAACATCCAGGCGAGATCGCGATTCTTTTCGATCTCAAGCGAGATGGCGAGCTGGATGGCCGCATCCTGGTTGCGGACTTTACCGGAGACGGCGTATTCCAGAGCGCGCTGGGCGAGTTGGGGGTTTTCGAATGTGGCGAGCAGACGGAGAGCACCGATCTGGATTTCAGGGTTAGTCGAGGTTTCGGCGATCTTCTGCAGCTTGTCGAAGAGCGCAGCGTCGCCGTTGCGGGCCGAGATTTGAAGAGCGGTTTCTGCGAGGTTGGGATCGACGGCGTTTGCATCGGCCAGGTATTTCGCGCTGATCTCACGTGCCTGTGTGAGGATCTGCGGATCTTTGGCTTCACCGAGAGCGGCAAAGAGCAAGGCGCGCAACTGCTTCTTGTCGGGTGAGTCGCTGTCGGAAGGAGGGCCGAGCTTCTCGAATTCAGGCGCGAAGGTTTGGCGGAACCACGCGTCGAGTGCGTCTTTCTCTTCTGGGGTTGAGGCGATGCGGGCGTTAACAGCGCCGAGGCCATCGAGTGCGGAAGAGACGACATTGAAGTTGGGGTCGGATTTTACTGCGGTGACAAGGTTGAGATAGTCGCCGACGCTGGCTTTATTGGCGCGGACCTGGGCCCACACATCGCCGATAAGACTGATGCGCTCAGTGGGGGAGAGACTGGTTTCGACGTGCGTTGCCAGCGCGGCGTAATCGCCTGGAGTGTAGGCCGTGCGGTAGTATCCTTTGCCGCCGGCGTTGGCGAAGAAGAGCGCACTTGGCGGGATCGTCAAGGAAGTGGTGCCCGGCGCCAGGAGTTGGCAGTCCTGCTGGTCGCCGTTGGTTTTGAAGCAGACGGGGAGAGTCCACTTTTGCGCGGCGTCGGGTTGAATGCTGGGAGTCAGGTAAAAGCGTTTCTGCGAGACAGAAACCTTGCCGTTCTCAGGCTGGCCGAAGGTGAGTAGAGGCACGCCTGCCTGAGCGATGAGGCTTTCCATGATCTTGTCGACCGGCTTGTGGCTGGTTGTTGTCTGTGCGTTCCAGAAGTCTTCGGCGGTGGCGTTGCTGTAGAGATGGGCGGAGAGATAATTGTGTACGCCCTGGCGGAAGGTTTCAGGCCCGACGTAGTTTTCCACACTGAGCAATACATCGCTGGCTTTGCCGTAGGAGATGCCGTCGAACATTTGCTCGATTTCCGCGGGCGTATCGGCGCGGGCGCGAATGGCGCGGGTGGTGGGCTGCGCATCCAGATTGAGGGTGCCGTCCATTCCAGAAACGACTGCCTGATCGACATTCCATTCAGGGTGCATTGCTTCAACGGGCTTGTTCTCCATCCAGGTAGCGAAGCCCTCGTTGAGCCAGATGTTGTCCCACCACTGCATGGTGACGAGATCACCGAACCACTGGTGCGCCATTTCATGCGCGATCACCAGAGCGACTTCAGTCTTGGCGTTGATGGATGCGGTCTTGGGATTGATGAGGAGCGCGGTCTCACGATAGGTGATAGCGCCGAAGTTCTCCATAGCGCCGGCTTCAAAGTCGGGAAGGGCAATGAGGTCAAGCTTTTTGAGGGGATAGGGAATGCCGAAGTAGGTGTTGTAGTAGTGCAGTACGTACTTGGCAACATCGACACCGTATGTGGTGAGAGCGACTTTGTCAGGTGTGGAGCAGGTGCGAATGGCGACGCCGTCCTGTTCACCGGAGGAGCATTGGAAGTCGCCGACGAGAAAAGCCACGAGATACGTGGACATTTTGGGCGTGGTGAGGAACTTGAGGGTGTGCTTACCCGCGGCGGGGCCGGGCGTGTCGCTGATGATGGGGCCGTTGGAGATGCCGGTGTCGCCCTGGTCCACGATGAGTGAGATGTCGAAGGTGGCCTTGAAGGCGGGCTCGTCGAACGATGGGAAAGCGCGGCGTGCATCGGTGGATTCGAATTGAGTGACGGCGTAGTTGCGGCGAGCAGTTTTGGAGAGATAAAAGCCGCGGAGTTCGCCATTCAAGATGCCGCTGTATTGGATGGTGAGCGTGGCCCTGCCTGCGGGCAGTTGATTGGGAACCGTGAATGTGGCTTGTTCCTTCTCTTTGTCGAGGGAAACGGTGGCGTTCTGCTCTCTTCCTGCGGATGCGATCTTGACGGATTTGAATGCAAGGTCGTGGGCGTTGAGAGTGATGGAACTTGCTGGCTCAGCGAGAATGACGTCGATGGTTTCAGAGCCGGTGAAGGTCGCTGTTTTGAGATCAGGCGTCAGGGCGAGGGTGTAGTGCTGGGGGCGAACCGTGGCAGGGAGGCGTTGGGCCTCAAGGGGGCCCGGCAGAGCGATTGTGAAAGCGGTGAGAGTGCAAAAGAAAAGGGAAACAGGCGCAATACGCCGAAGAAAGGTTGGGTCGAATCTCATTTCATCCTCAAAGATTGAATGGCTACTAACAGCACAAAGCCAGGATCGTTCTGAGGCGTTGTCATCGAACTGTCGCGCAGTCGTTAGCGCGATCATGTTCCGTCGATGAGGCCTCTGTCATTTTAGGGTACTAGAGCATACAAAAGTAATCTACGGAATGTGACCGATCACAGTTCCCGCGTGACAGGTGCCAAGTTAGCTATTGGCTTTCGGTGGCGGGGTGGGTTCGGAGGACTTCCTGGGGAGCAGGGAATCAAGGAGCAAAAGGCAGGCACCGACGACGATGGAACTGTCGGCCACGTTGAAGTCAGGCCAGTGATAGCCGAAGATGTGAACCTCAATGAAGTCAACGACAGAGCCATAGACTACGCGATCGTGGAGGTTGCCGAGGGCGCCGCCGAGGACGAGGGCAAGGGCGACGGTAGCGAGGGTGAATCGGCTGCCGAGGCGGATGAGTGCAATGAGAACGGCGATGGCCGCCAACGCTGAAAAGCCGATCAGACCCCAGCGGACAGCGTTGGGCGATGCGGAATCGGCGAAGAGTGAGAAGGCTGCCCCCTCGTTGAGCCAGTGGGTGATGCGGAGGAAGCCGGGAATCACGAGGATGCCGTCGCCTAGAGGGACGTGCGAAGCCACAACGTTTTTGGTAACCCGGTCAGCGACGATGACGACCACCGAGATGAGCAGGAGCCAAGGGAGCTTGCGTGGAGCGGGGAAGCTCACTGAGCGGCCTCCGGCGGGTTGATGCCCATCTCCTTGAGAGCGCCTTGGCAGCGGGTGCAGACGTTTTGCCAGATCCCGTAGTTGGAGACTTCGGGCATGAAGTTCCAGCAGCGGGCGCATTT
>NZ_JBARMD010000126.1:0-3209 GCF_049802275.1 Occallatibacter sp.
ATCAAGAACAACGCTGAGCTCGTCTTGTTCGCCTTAGACCGCGGATTGATTTCCGTCAATTCCGAACCGCAGGAACATATGCGAACCATTTGGCGGCAAATGGGTAGATAGATGTAATTCCTTTCGGCGAGATCCGGGAAGGTTAAGCGCAACTCCACACCGAGAATCCAAAATCAGGAAGCCTCAACACATAGCACTTAGTAAAAGTGCTAGTTTCGGCAGTTAACGAAGTGTGCTCAAATGATCCGCGGAGTAGAGGACTGGCTCAGCCGGGGAGACAAACAATGGAACGACCCCGGAACGTGCTCTGGTACTCATAGGAGATAAATTCCATGAAATCCAAGATGATCATTTCTGCAGTTGTGCTTGCCCTTTTGTCGGCAAGCGCCATTTGCGTGGCGGATAGCACGGAAGAAAAACAAGCGAAGATCCGAAAGGGAGTTTCAGAAGCACTTCAGGATCTGTACAAGCTGCAACCCGGCGCCCAGGCCGCCATACAGAAGGCCGCGGGATACGCCGTGTTCAAGAACTTCGGGACGAACCTGCTCGTGGTCAGCACCGCGAGCGGCAAAGGCATTGCCACGAACAATCAGACCAAGCAGGAAACCTTCATGAAGATGGTTTCTGCAGGGGCCGGGCTGGGCGTGGGAGTGAAGGACTTCCGCGTGATCTTTGTGTTTGAGAGCGATAAGGCCTTCAAACAATTCCTCGACTCCGGCTGGTCGGGTTCCGCGCAAGGGGACGCTGCTGCCAAAGCGGGAACATCCGGAGGGGCTGTCTCTGGAGCGGTCGAAGTTGCCCCGGACGTATACGTCTACCAGATCACCAAAAACGGCCTGGCGCTGCAACTTACACTGCAAGGCACCAAGTACTACAAGGACGACGACTTGAACAAATAGCAGATGGATGCAGAGCAGTCCTGAGGTGTTTCTCTCACGAGCAGGTTCTTAGGCTACCTCAAGGTCGGCACGGTGCGCGGCGGAAGGCGGCCGCGCGCGGCTAACGAACAATCCCAGGAGCAGGCGGCGCAGTCAGCGGGCGCACAGACGCAACAGCAAGCCAATCGGGAGCATGTACGCCCAAGCGGCTGAGTTGACGAGATCGTACGTAGCAGGATCGAATTCATGACCAAAGCGAAACATGTTGGGCCTCTCTTAATCGCTCTTCTGCTAGTCCCCTGGTTCTCGCCCGACTGTGCCTTCAGTTCTGTTCCACATTCGCGAACTCCGTTGCTGGTCGGGTACTTTCCGCAATGGGGTCTTGATTTCGCCCAACCCTACTACGTGAAATCACTGATCACCAATGGAGCTGTTCGGAGGCTGGATCAGATCAACTACGCGCAGGCATCCGTTCGAGGTGGCCGATGCTCCCTCGCCAATCCCAGCGCCGATCTCAACACGCGGTTTACTCGCCAGAACAGCGTAAGCGGTAAACCAGACGGCTCGCGCTCCCGGTTTCGCGGATACTTCCACCAGCTGCAAGAACTGAAGCGGCAATACCCTCACATTAAGATCTTGATATCACTTGAGGGTGATCCGAGGGATTTCGCTAAGGACGCACAAGTTGAAAATCGCACAGCATTCGTTGCCTCTTGCGTTGACATCTTCCTACGCGGACATTTTTCTCATGGCATTCGGAAGCCCGGTATCTTTGACGGCTTCGACATTGACTGGGAATCTCCGCAAGAGAAGGACGCCGGCAACTTTCGCGCGCTATTACAGGAGTTTCGTCGTCAGATGAACGCCGTAAGGTCCGGGTCGCTCCTCTCTATCGCCGTGCCTGAATCCCCGAAGACGCTCTCCGGAACGAATTTCGCTGCAATAGCTCCCCTTGTCGATGAGGTTGGCGTGATGAACTACGATTACGCCGGGCCCTGGAGCCCGACCACCGGACTGTTGGCGCCACTTTTCTCGCCAGATCCTCAGCATCCCGACAGTATCGAAAACAGCATTGCAAGCTACGAGGCTGCCGGCGTTCCCCGAGAAAAACTGCTTATGGGGCTCCCTTTCTATGGTTACAGCTGGACCGACGTCGAGGTGGCGAACGGAGGTCTCTTCCAATCTGGCCGTCCAATCGAAGAGGACTGTCCGTACAACCAATTACAAAGCGTTGCTGCCAACTTCGCGATATACCGAGACGAGCGATCGCAGGCGCCGTGGCTCTTCGACGGACGAACATTCTGGACCTATGAGGATCCCATTTCAGTCCGCTTCAAAGCCAGCTACGCATCAGATCAGCACCTCGGCGGCGTTATGATTTGGGAACTCAGCGATGATACCGCAGATGCGGAACTACTCGGCATCGCGTATAAATCACTTCACGATCCGCTCGAAGAGAATGTCTTCAAACAGCGCTCATTAGCGCCGCGCGTCAGAGTCCAGTTTCCATGATAGGGAATAGTGACAGGGTAGTACCGGCTCCGGAGGTGTCAGAGCGGGACTTCTTTCGCACGTCCTCAGTTCACCCGAAGCGCATTGATTTTTACGGCACTCGGACACGCACCGGCAGTCAAACTCGCAAGCTGCAATGTCTTCCGGTACCTCCTGGACAATCTGTGCTTTGAGCCAGGCCCAATAGCGATTCATAAAGCCTTTGCTATTTGTCATCTATAGAAATCTCACTTTTAAAAAACGATCCGCGTGAAGAATCGCGTGCAGGACGATGTCCGGCAGGGGAGGGGCTGTATGCGGAATCATGGGATTTTTCGGCGATGGATGACCTGGTGATTCCAACGATCTCCGGTCAGGCAGCCAAATCAATCCCTTCGACCACCAAGCTGTAGGACTGAGCGGACTCTGCCCGAATCTGGCCCTTCTGCGATTCATTGATAATGTAGATTAATGTTCGCAATGAATGCAGGCCGTGTCGTTGCTTTGGATCAACCAGTTGATTACTCCGGAACAATCAAGGGTTCATCCATCAATTCGCGAGTGGTATTTCCAGGAGTTACGGTCCTCTTTCGATTGCGACCAAGTATTCTTTTGGCGCACATTTGTTCTTCCTGTCTAAAACCCAAACCTTAGCGCTAACTGCCCAACGCGAGCGCTAACGGTCGTGCTACTAATAACTCCGAATGTCGGTGAAGTGAAGTTAGCATCGGGGTTGGCAAACTGCGGATGATTCAATGCGTTAAAGAACTCGGCCCGAAATTGGAGACTGCCGCTCCCAATAGGCCATCGGAGCCCTACCGTTTTTGATAATGCGAAATC
>NZ_JBARMD010000127.1:0-2435 GCF_049802275.1 Occallatibacter sp.
TCGTCTGCGCATCTTGAAGCAGAGAAGCAGCGGGGCGGCCAGCGATCTCGGCAGGAAACATTCATCGTGGCTGGTAAACTGGCTCCAGTCCCAGTGAAAGAGATGAGCGTATTGTGGCTTTAACCCAAGTGGCATCTTCTCAACAAAAATCGGCTCTGACGTTTCAGGAATTGTTGTTTCGCCTGCAGGGATTCTGGGCGGAGCGCGGGTGTGTGCTGCAGCAACCGTACGACGTAGAAGTGGGCGCGGGCACGATGGCTCCCGAGACGTTTTTGCGCGTGCTCGGGCCGAAGCCTTACCGGGTCGGCTATGCCCAACCTTCGCGCCGGCCCGCCGATGGGCGCTATGGCGAGAACCCTAACCGGCTGTTCAAACATACCCAGTTTCAGTTGATTCTGAAGCCCCCGCCGGTGAATGTGCAGGAGTTGTATCTCCAGTCACTTGAGGCGATTGGGATCGATCTCTCAAAGCATGACATCAAGTTTGAAGAAGACAACTGGGAGTGGCCGGCGGGGGGCGCCTGGGGCGTGGGCTGGCAGGTGATGCTGGATGGATTGGAGATTACGCAGTTCACCTATTTTCAGCAGTGCGGCGGGATGGACCTGGATCCAATGTGTGCTGAGCTGACGTATGGGCTGGAGCGGATTGCGGCTTTCATTCAGGATGTGGACTCGATCTACGACATTGTTTGGGCGCGCGATCCCCGAGAGAATGAGTCCGGATCGGGCGCGGTGGTGACCTACGGCGAAGTGCGGCTGGCCGAGGAACTGCAGTTTTCGGTTTACAACTTTGAGGAAGCCGAAGTGCCGATGCTTTGGAAGCATTTCAACCTGTACGAGGCGGAGGCGCAGAACCTGATGCTGCTGGCGACTGAGTTGATGGCGAGCAAGACGGCAAGCGTGGAGGAGAAGAAGAGGTTTCCGCTGCTGCCGACGTATGAGCTGGCTCTGAAGTGTTCGAACCTGTTCAACATTCTGGATGCTCGGGGAGCGATCAGCGTGACGGAGCGGGTGGGTGTGATTGGGCGCATTCGGGCGTTGGCGGTGGGTGTGGCGAAGGCGTATGCGATGCAGCAACAAGCTGCTGTTTAACCTCGTGCTTTCCCACCCATGCCGCGATGAAGCCGCGCCATGGATGGGGCACCCAATGGTTTGGCGGGATGGCGGAGTTAGCCGCGCTTCGCGCGCGTTCGCGGAGTTAGCGAGAAAGAATTGAATTCATGTCTGACTTTTTATTTGAGATTGGGCTGGAGGAAGTTCCAGCCCGGATGATTGCAGGGGCCGAGGCGGAGCTGGGGCGACGCGTGCACGATCTGCTTGCGCGCGAACGGTTGCTCGAAGACGGCGCGACAGTGAAAACCTACTCGACGCCGCGGCGGCTTGCTGTGCTGGTGGAAGGCGTTCGTGCGGCGCAGGCCGACGTAGAAGAGAAACTGACGGGGCCGTCGTGGACTGTCGCGTTCAAAGATGGCGCTGCTACGAAGGCTGCCGAGGCTTTTGCGAAGAAGGCGTGCGTTGCGGTTGATGCGCTGGAGAAGGTGACGACGGCGAAGGGCGAGTATGTGGGCGCAACGGTGAGACGCGCAGGCAAAGCAGTCGCGGAGATTCTGACTGCCGATCTGCCGAAGGAAGTGCTGGCGATTTACTGGGCGAAGAATATGTACTGGCGCGCGGGCAAGCCGGAGAGGTTTGTGCGGCCGGTGCGTTGGGTCGTCGCCATGATGGATGCTGCGGTTGTGCCGCTGGAGATTGCTGGAATCGAGGCTGCGAATGTGAGCCGCGGACATCGGATCATTCACGGGGATGCGCCAGTCGTTATCGGGTCTGCGAAGGAATATGCAGAGACGCTGCGTGGTGCAAGTGTGGTTGTGGATGTTGCGGAGCGGCGGCAAGCAATTCGCAAGGCACTGGACGAGGTGACGCGGACCGTGCCGGGCGCTCGCTGGCGCGAGGATGAGGGATTGGTGGAGACCGTCACGCACCTGACGGAGTGGCCGTCGGTGATTCTTGGAGATTTTGAGCCGGAATATCTGTCGCTGCCCGAAGAGGTGCTGGTGACGGTGATGCGCGATCACCAGAAGTATTTTGCGGTGGAAGATGCGAATGGGAAGCTGGCTCCGCATTTTCTCGCGGTGTTGAATACGAAGGCCGATGACGAGGGTCAGGCGATTATCCGGCATGGGAATGCGCGGGTGCTGCGGGCGCGGTTCAAGGATGCGCGGTTCTTCTGGGATTTCGATCAGAAGGTGCCGCTGGCCGAGCGCGTGGAGAGCCTGAAGAACGTTACGTTCCAGAAAGAGCTGGGTTCGTATCACTGGAAGACGGAAGAGAACCTGGAATCAGCGAGCTTTTTGTCTGAGCTTGCGGCGAAGGCAGGGGTTCAGCACAACAGCGAAGCGTTGATGACTGCGGTGCGGCTGGCGAAAACGGACCTGA
>NZ_JBARMD010000128.1:0-1742 GCF_049802275.1 Occallatibacter sp.
TGTTCGTCGGTGTGCGTGTCTCTCGCGGCAATCGAAAGACTCTTCATGTCGACGCCGGCCTGCTGCAATTCCTTGACGGCGTGCTCGGCTTGTTCATGAGTGTCATAGATTGCTACTACTGAATTAGTAATGTTCATTTTCTTCTCCAAGTTGATCGGTTGCTGAGTCGATTGAAGCGCCGTTTTCAAAGCCGCTGTGTCCACAGGAATAATGCCAGAGCCGGATGTTCAATGGTTGGTCACTTTTGCTCGCACATCGGGCTGTCACTATGAAGTGGCCAAAACAGCACAGTTTCTGCTGCCGTGTCCGGAAGAAAATGAGGTTCAAGCCATTTAATTCACGCGGCCAGGGAGATTTTCATGCTTGAAGTTCGTGCTTTCCCATCCATCCCCACGAAGATCCTTTTGCCCATTGACTTTAGTCCGTCATCCCAGGCGGCTTTGGAGATGGCAGCCGATCTGGCTCAGCACTTTCATGCCGAACTCCACCTTCTCAACGTGATTCCAATGTTTCCCACCACGACGCTCCCCGACTTCGTTCCTGAAGGCGAATTCCTTCAAGGGGCGAGAACACTTGCAGAGGATCATCTGGCAAAGTGCCAGGTAACTCTCAGGGCCAAGGGTGTGAAGTCAAGTTCCAGTATCGAAGTTGGCAATGACGTAGCGGGAAACATCATGGAAGTGGTGGAGCGTGAACATATCGACATGGTCGTCATTTCCACGCACGGCATCTCCGGATGGCGTCCGCTAGTCTTCGGCTCCATCGCCGAAAAGGTAGTCAAGCTCGTGCAATGCCCGCTCTTGCTTCTTCGCTCAGCTAACCCCGAGACAAGCGCCATAGCTCAGAATGGGGCGCACTCCGAAATCGTGGCAGCGAAAGCATAGGAACAGGTAGCCATGTGAGCGCAAGCAGCGTTGTCGTGCCCACGCCAGACCGCTCGACTGTAGAGCAGGTTCAGCAAATCGCTCCGAAAGGTCTCACGAGCGATCAGGCGGCAGTCCGCCTTAAAAAAAGACAGCCTCAGATTGCCCGTCGTAGTGATTGCCAGTGAATTTGCAGCTGCAATTGTCTTCGGTGTGTTGCTGGACGTGATCGCGGTACCGCAATTCGCTCATCTTGGCCTACTAACGCATTCGTATTCATGCGATGCCGCAGCGAACCAAGGAGGATTGGAGCAAAAGTGAACAGATTCTTGAACGACCGAAGGTTCAGGGTGACAAGAGGAGAAAACCGACATGCCGGAACAATTTGAGCACTCAGAACCAACGAAACTGGAAGACAAGACGGTCTCGGAAGCATCGGCCGAGAAGAGGATTGAGCACCTGGCGGAGAAGGCCGCAGAGAAAGCATCGAAAACAGAGAATGACTACGACGAGGCTCACTCTCTCTTCACAAAATGACAATTCGCACGGACTCCACCCCGAATTGACATCGCTTGGATCAATTACCAATTTGGCGTGGTCTTGCCTGCCTTGATACAGGTGCCCTGGTGGAGGAGCGCGGTTCGGAGAGCGATTACAAGTGACATTGATTGCGAAAAGCCCCCAGTCGAAGCCTGATTCCAAGGACGATCTCAAGTCGCTGCCCATGCCGGAGTTGCAAAAGAAGCTGGAGTCGTCGCCAGACGGTCTGACCCAGGCCGAAGCTGCAAAACGACTGGTGCGATATGGGCCTAACGAGATTACCGAGAAGGAGGCCAATCAGTTCTTAAAGTTTCTCTCCTATTTCTGGGGTCCCATTCC
>NZ_JBARMD010000129.1:0-3413 GCF_049802275.1 Occallatibacter sp.
TTGCCATTACGGGTGGCAGCTGGGGCTTGCAGATCGGCGTCGAGGGTGTGGACCTAGTCATGATCATCCAGAATGAGCGGGGAATGAGGCAGTTGCTCTCCAGCAAGTTTGAATTGGGTGCTGACGCCTCCGCGGCAGCCGGACCGGTGGGCCGTCACGCTTCAGCCGACACCGACTGGAAAATGGATGCTGAGATCCTCACCTATTCACGGGCGAAGGGAGCTTTTGCCGGACTCACTTTGAACGGTGCTTCGATTCGTCATGACGAAGATTCCACTAGAGCCATTTACGGCGAGGACATCTCCAACGCCCGAATCTTAAAGGGCGAAGTCGCCATGCCGGGTGCGGCTCACTCGTTCCTCGATGCGGTCAGGGACGCAAAGGCGCAGGCAGTTGCCTCGAACTAACAGCCGCCGTTTCTAAATGTGGTGCGGGCGTTCCCGGCCGATTCCCAGGTCCGGAGGTCCGCACATTGTCTTTCCGCTTCTCGTGGGGATACTCGTTCTTTGCCTGAAAATGAGCAATATTGCTCAGACGCGTAGCTTCGGTACAAGCGATGATAAACAGAAAGTTATGGTGAATTGCGGTTGATTTGGGGAATGAAGCTTACCCCAAATACCGTGTCGGGTCGTTTTGGATCTTGCCATCATTTTGAAATCGGCGTACACCTGCGGGACTGCCTGGAGGGCTGACTATTCACTCACTCAAGCACCCCGCAACGAGGCAACCCTTTTGATAAGCGATCACGATCCTAAGTTCAATTCTGCGTCATTCCTTGCCAATGCAGGTCTTGGCCGAACAATCGTCGAATTGAAGCCCAAGCAAACATTCTTTTGCCAGGGAGACGTTGCGGACTCTGTGTATTACCTACAGAAGGGCCGTGCGCGAGTCACCGTTGTTTCGCAGGGCGGCAAAGAAGCGACCATTACCCTTCTGTCTGCC
The DNA here is from genome assembly GCF_049802275.1 of Occallatibacter sp. Lineage (NCBI taxonomy): Bacteria > Pseudomonadati > Acidobacteriota > Terriglobia > Terriglobales > Acidobacteriaceae > Occallatibacter > Occallatibacter sp. The sequence goes on from NZ_JBARMD010000129.1 coordinate 943, forward strand.
AACGATTTTGTCGGCGAGGAGTCTCTCGCCACTATAGTCGGGTTGCATCTGGCGACTGCGACTGCCGTGAATGCCTGCACAGCACTCAAAATCAGTAGAAAAGAAATGATTCGCGTGATGCACGACGAGCCTGCATTCTCCGACACATTCCTCAAGTTCTTATTGGCTCGGAGTATGCGGACGCAGGCCGATCTTGTGGATCAGCTGTTCAATTCCAGCGAAAAGCGCCTCGCGCGGATCCTCTTGTTGATGGCGGAATTCGGAAAGCCGGGTGAACCCGAAATCTTCATCCCGCCGGTCACGCAGGAAACGTTGGCGGACATGATTGGGACAACGCGTTCTCGGGTCAGCTTCTTTATGAATCGCTTTCGCAAGTTAGGGTTCATCAGCTATAACGGTCGCATTCAGGTCCACAAGGCGCTGCTCAATGTGGTCCTGCTCGACCAGTTGCCTGACCACAACGCGCAGAAACCTGACATTCTAGCTGTTCCATGAGACGCCTCAGGATCGAGAGCCGCAGTTCGAGTTACGCTGCTGCGACCTTCTCGTTGGGCGGCTGAACCTGAATCAGCTCGTCGAATATGGTGCGGTACTGAACCATTGCGGTGCGAAGCTCTTCCGTGCTCGCATCAGCACGACCCGGCCGCACCGCAACAGCACTCGCCAGTCGATAGTTCTCCATGATGCGAGGGTAACTGACCGATAGATCGGCAGCGCGCTGGTCGAAGCCAGCCTCTGGATATCCGCGGGCTTGAAGGATTGTATTGATAAGGTCGCCGGCCTCAATTACGGCTGGCTTGGGATAGTCAACAAAGCGACTTTGCACAGTTTGCCACTCGGCAACAAAGCGCTCCCGCTCGGTGTCCCCGAGGTTTCGGATCTTCATAGATTTCACGCGGGTTTCCCTGTCGGCCAGTCTTGCCTCCGCCTTCTTTGAGGTGCCGTGTGTCTGGACGGCGCGGTCGTACTCCGATCCAAAACGATTGCGGAAACCGAGGGTCCTCGTCTTACGGCGTTGAAGATAAAGGCCGATGATGATGGCGGCGACGAGAAAGAGTGCAACCACGGCAACGGTCAGCTGGGTATTCGTGAATTGAAAATTCATTACGTTCTCCTCCGAGGGATACTCCGCGAGGGCCGAGAGTTCATCAGACCTTCTCGGAGCGGAAAGAACCCACGAAGTCCATCATGAGATGTTGCACATGTAAATTCTGGCCAGAATTGCTCACATTCTGGAGCCCGATTTGGTCCTGCATGACGCCGAAAAGATTCGATGTGTCGATGGCAAAGTCAGAGCAGTTTTGAACATCTTTTGGGGATCGTTCTGACTTAAGGTCGCGAAGTGTGACACGGCCGGGAGAAGTCTTTGAAGACGCCAACCAACTCGGCTAAGAACAAGTGCCTCGTTGCATCGGAAAGCCTGCTTGCCGACATTACCCCGGGTGCGTTGGCCGTGGCCTTTCTTAGTGAACAGGTAATCTTCGCGCAAGGCGACAAGGATGGCGCGGTCTTCTACATCCAGGAAGGCAAGGTACGCCTCACCGTAACATCCAGGTTTGGCAAGCAGGCAACCCTGAGCGTCTTGAGCGCTGGGGCGTTCTTTGGAGATGGTGGACTGGCTGGACAGCCATTGCGGATGAAGTCTGCAACTGCAATGACGGACTGCAAACTTCTCCAAATCGATAATCAAGCCATGATGGAGGCCCTTCAAAGCAAGCGCTCACTGTCTGATCTATTCGTGAGGCATTTGGTGGCGCGTAACATTCGATATCATCAGGCTCTGGTTGAACAGCTTTTCGATCCCAGCGATAAGAGACTGGCCCGAGTCCTGCTCTTGCATGCGCATTTCGGTGAGAAGGGCGCGTCCGAGATAGTGGTCGCAAAGATCACTCAGAGGAATCTCGCAAAAATGGCGGATATAAGCCCGCACCGTGTCGGTTCTCTGATGAAGGAATTCAGAAAAGCAGGCTTCGTTTCCTATGGCAAGAGCGGATTGCAGATTTACGCCTCACTGGTTAGTGTCGTTCTCCGCAGTTAAACCTCTGCGAGAAATCGAATGAATGGAAATCCTACTTGAAACTCGGCGACTGACCTGACGATATTAGGGTAATGGACTCATCGAGCCCCTCAGAAGGATCTGTGTGTCTTTGGCAAGCGGACCAAAAACGCCAATCCGGTCAAGTGGTCGCTGCAAATTGACTACATCGTATGCGAGCGTCAGCTTCACGTACAGGTTCCGCGGTCCTGCCGCACGTTGACCGCGTCATCGAATTGGCCGTTGGACCCATAGCGTTGGCTCACTCGAGCATTCGAGGGAGATTTCAGGCGGATCGTTCCATGACATAGTGACCTTGCCCCCGCAAAACGTACCCCTTAGCTAGCTGCTTTAATAGCGAAAGGGAAACGACGATGAGGAATGGTAAGCGGGGCAGGTACACGCTTGAGTTCAAGCTGGAGGCAGTTCGGCTTGT
>NZ_JBARMD010000130.1:0-10817 GCF_049802275.1 Occallatibacter sp.
CCGAAGCCACCATCAATATGGCTTCCCGCGTCACCTCGGGGTAGAAGCCTGAAAGCTTCCACCAGATTGCAAGGTAAACGCTGGGCAGAGGCGGATGCGCATTCGACAAGGTGGTGATGGGAATCAGCGAGCCGGTGCGAAAGAAGTCCCATGCGGCGGGAATATAGTAGCCCGCCTCGTCCCAGTAGTAGGGCAACCGCAGCAGTGAGAAATGGCTGACGTAGAGGGCCGCAAATATCACGGGAAACACCATCCACAATGGAAATGGTGCGTCCATGCGCGGTTCGAGGATTGTTCTGAGACGAGATCGCTTGCTCATGAACCTGTCTTTGAAGCGCACCGATTCGAACCCAGCGTGCGTCAGATCGGTGGCCAGCGCGGGAACCGTTGCCGCAGCTCCAAAACGACGTTAGTTGACCGGACCCTGGGGGAAATTCACGTTCTGCGGCTCAAGATTCAGATTGCCGAAGGCCTGCTCGTACTGTGAAAGGTTTTGCCCGAGCACGTTCCACAGAGCCTTGGCCTGTTGCGGGCTTAGAAAAATGGCCTGGTGGTTGCGAATCGTCACCTGCTCGGGGCTATCGCTTGATGCGAGACCAAAGACCAGCGAGAAGTCCCACACGCTGACGCGCACCTGGACGCTGTTGGCATAGGACTCGCGATAGTCCGGAGTCTGAACGACATTCATCTGGGGCTGTTGCGGAGTCTGACTCATAGTTTCTTCAGATTACCCTGTCCGGCCACCCGAACCGGCGTATCAGAATCCACACAAGCCTTCACGTTCGACCGATCCAAGCACAACAAACGATCTTCACGCGGCTTTTGCCGGTTTGAAGTCAGTGGAGAGAGCTTATGTCACAAGAGCAGGGCATCGATGCGCCTCGAATCTCGGCCTGATCTCGAGATTTGCACACTTCTGAATAAAACTGGTCGCCGACTCGTTTTTGACTGCAACGATTCGCATTTCGCAGACACCATGCAAACAAATGGCGCTCAGTCAGGCCGAGCGCCGGTCGGTCCGTTCCCACACTCTCGCAAATGGGTTCTTGCATCATCCCAAGGAGGACAAAAATGGATCTCAAGGACGATTTTGTGTTCAGACCTTTGCCGCCGGTAAAGGACACCATCCATTTTCCTTTTCCGATTCTCAATCCGCTCGGCCCCCTCGCAGTCCTGGGTGGAGAATGGGGAGGAAAGGGCTTCAACATGATTTGGCGTCCTAACCATACGCCACCGGGCCAGGACCGCTTCCTGGAACTCAATTTGACGCTGGACTCGATTGCTTTCAATGCTATCAGCGGTGCGATTCCCAACCGGGGCCTGCTTCAGCCGGACATCAACATGTTCGGTCTTACCTACACGCAACAGATCTCCGACGCCAACGTGACGGCGGGCCTGCACATCGAACCCGGCATCTGGGCCGTTGTACCCGCAACCTCCGATCCCGCAGAGGGACGCACCGTTGTTCGAATGGCCTCCATTCCTCACGGCACTACCATTCTTGCTCAGGGCACTGCTACGACCATGGCAGGACCTCCGGCAATTCCCAACATCAACATCCTGCCGTTCCTGATCGGGAACCCGGGGGCCACATTCAACTTTCCCGAGCAGAACCTCGCCAATCCCACGGCCTTTCGTTCGCCGCCGGTCCAGATCGCGGGAATCACGCAGGCGATGGTCGACAACCCAAACTCTGTTCTTCAAGCGGCAATCGCAGGGCAGACCATCCTTTCAACCACCACGCTGCAGATTTCAACCAAGCCCGCGGCCCCCCTTGTGGGAGGAGGCACAGCAAACACCGCCTTCCTGGCAGGGGGCGCGGCTGGGCCAAATGCTGTTTCGGCGGTGGTCTCAGCAACTTTCTGGATTGAGACCGTTCAAGGCACTCCGAATTTTCTGCAGCTTCAGTACTCGCAGCTGGTGCTGCTCAATTTCAATGGATTGAGCTGGCCGCACATCACCGTAGCCACTCTCAAGAAGAATGTGCCGGTCATTCCGCCCATCTGGAAGGTTGATCCCGACATTCCTCTGAAAATCCTGCGTGAAATTGAGCCACCTGTTCCACCTGAGGTGGGCGCTCCGATCCGAACCCTCGAGCCTGCTAAACCGACCCGGCAGTTCGAAGAGCAGTTCGAGGCAGAGGAGCGCGAGCGTAGGAAACCGCCGGCTCACAAACCGAAACCCAGAACCAAGCCCTGAGAATAATCAAGCCTCTCAGAGCGGGCGATCGCAAGTCCCGCTCTGGAGGCCGCGGTTTTGACCTCTTTCGGTCTGTCGGGAAGTGATTGGTGCGAAAGGGGGGACTCGAACCCCCATGGATTGCTCCGCCAGATCCTAAGTCTGGTGCGTCTGCCAATTCCGCCACTTTCGCACTTAGGTCAATTTATCACCCCCGATGAGCCCTGATGACGGGTGAGTCCGACGAAGCAACACGGCGCGTAGTGCGTGTGTGTCTCTGATTAGACGAGTGAATCCAGCCGGGCGTATCCTGCGCTCGAAGGCCGGACTCCAGTTGAAACCGAATCGCTCGTCCAAACGGAGAACGAGAATGCGCCTTCGGGCAGTCGCAACAATCGCCGGTATGCTCGCATCCTGCGCGATCGCACATGGCACGCCGCCCGAAAAACCCGCGCAACTCCGCGGAGAGGGCTGCGTTGAGCCCGGCGTCGAGGCGCGCTGCCTGGTCGTGAAGGATGTTCGCAGCGGAATGCTCTTCAACCTGTTCATAAAGGGAGTTCAACCGGAGATCGGGTACGGCATTGAGTTCGTCGGAGTGCCACACCGCGGAATGACCACGTGCATGCAGGGGACAGCGTTGGATGTGTTGACCTGGGCGCACAGGGACTTGAAATGCACACAGGGGACGGCTCCGAAGCCCAGGCCATAGAGGCCAGTTTCCCTCGACCTGGCCCGCTTACTCCACACCATAGAAGCGCGTACAGTTAGCGCCGAGGATACCCTCGATCTCGTCAGGGAGTGATTGCCTCGCGTAGTCCATCACCATCCCCATTGTCTCCTCGTAACTTCCCGACAACGTGCAGACTGGCCAGTCTGAACCGATCATCAGTCGACCTCCCCCGAAGGCTTCGCAAACGACATCGAGATAGGGCCTGAAATCCTGCGGCGTCCACTGTTTCCAGCGCGCCTCCGTCACCATTCCCGACAGCTTGCAGAACACGTTGCCGAACCGCGCCAATTCGCGAATGTCACGTTCCCATGGATCCATCAATCCCTCAGTGATCGCAGGCTTGGCAAGGTGGTCCAGCACAAACCGCTGCTCTGGAAACTCCCGCACCAGTTTCATCGCAACAGGAAGATGCCGCGGATAGAGCAATAAATCGTAGGTCAGTCCGTACTCCGCCAACCGGGCGATGCCGCGCCGGAACTCTATCCGAAGCATGAATTCATCGTCCGCCTCTCCCTGCAGGATGTGGCGCACTCCAACGAACTTGCGGTTCGCGGCAAACTCATCCAGTTGCGCGGGCAAATCGGGCGAGCAAAGATCAACCCACCCCACCACGCCCTTCACGAAGTCGTGCTCATCGGCAAGCGCCAGCAGCCAGCGTGTCTCGTCCAGATCCTGCCGCGCCTGAACAACAATGGATCCATCCAACAACTGGCCATCCAACTTCGGCTTCAGATCTTCGGGCAAAAAGTTCCGCTTCAATTCCGGCATCTCGTCGCTGATCCAGCCATATTGTTCCGGGCTGTACATCCAGAAGTGCTGGTGTGCGTCGATTCTCATCGGCGGTGTCCGTTCAAAACCATATAAGACGCCATGCTAACCCCTGCGGTCAGAGAGGTATAGTGCTGATATGCGTTCAACTTCCCTGTGGTTTGTTCCTGCGCTCTCATTCTGTCTTCTTTCGGCTGCATCAAGAGCCCAGGATCGAAAACCCACCATCACACTCGACGAGTACATCAACACCACTGACATCGTTGGTACCAGCCTCGCACCAGACGCATCCGCGGCCGTCGTTGCAACCGAAACGCCCGACTGGAAGGCCAGCACATATCGCCGCGACCTGTGGCTGTGGACGGCGCAGGGGGGCCTGAAGCCGTTAACGCACTCCGGGACTGACCAGCAGCCTCAATGGAGCCCCGACGGAAAGTGGATTGCCTTCCTTTCGGACCGCGCCCCGGCGGGTTCCGCGGACGGCGACGCGGATGGAGAAAGCACCGAATTCAGCCGGGTCTGGCTGATCTCTGCATCGGGCGGGGAGGCCCTGCCGCTCTATAGCGAGAAGCTAGATGTCGACGCCTTTTCGTGGTCGCCGGACAGCTCCGCCATCTACTTTTCGGCCAAGTCGCCGCTGAGTCACGATCAGGAAGACGAGCAGAAGGATGAATGGAAAGACGTGGTCAGGTGGCGCGAGCAGTATCGAGGTGACGTGCTGCTGAAGATTGCGGTCGGACGCGCGCTGGCTCGGGCAATTGAAGTGCCGCTCGCTACGGAAACTCCCACAGCGGCCAAAGCCGACGCTGAGCCATCATCGAAGCTGCCCACGGGAGCGGAAACGATCGCAAAGTGCGACCTCGCAATCAGTGAGATTGCGCCTTCGCCTGATGGCAAACAGGTGGCCTTTCTTACTGAGCCTATTCACAAGCGCATAGAGAACCCGGCCGACTACGAAATCTTCCTCGTCGCCGCATCTGGCGGCAACATCCGTCAGGTCACGCACAACCAGGCTGTCGAATCGAACATTCGCTGGTCACCGGACGGACACTGGATTCATTTGTCAGTGAATGCCGCAGGCGGATCGCTTGAGGGCAAGTACCGCGATGTGCAGGGCCGGCTGTACCGGCTTGATCCCGCTTCGGGAAAAACCGAGCGGCTGGGCGGGTCCTTTGACGGCTCGCTCGATCAATACACTCTGCTGGCTGACGGGCGCGAACTTGCTCTTGGCCTCAAAGGTACAGAAGCACAGGTATATCTGATTGAAGGCGAGAAGGCCACAAAGCTGCCGGGAAGGGCGGGCAGCTATGCAGGGTTGGAGCCCGCCCGTGCATCCAACGCCATCCTGGTTCGTCTTTCCACAATCAATGACCCGCCGCAGGTGTATCTCGCCGCCGATCCGCTGCAACTGGATAAGTTGAAGAAGCTCACCAGCTTCAACCCGATCTTTGCCGAGCGTACGCAGCCCGAGTGGCAGCCTTACACCTGGAAGTCTGACGACGGTCAGACGATCGAAGGCGTGCTGATCTTCCCTCCGGGCAAGAAGGGTGCGAAGCATCTGCGTATGTTCACCATGATTCACGGCGGACCTGCCGATGCCGACGGCAACCGGTTTGGCGCTGACTGGTACGACTGGGCAACATTCGCCGCCGACAATGGCTGGCTAGTGTTTCGACCGAACTATCGCGGATCGACCGGGTATGGAGACGAGTTCATGCTCGGCATCGAACCGCACCTCGTCTCAAAGCCGGGCAGGGACATCCTCACCGGCGTAGATGCGCTGGTAAAGGATGGTTTTGCCGATCCCGATCACCTGGCCATCGGCGGCTACAGCTATGGCGGCTACATGACCAACTGGCTGATCACGCAGACTACGCGGTTCAAGTCTGCCGTAACCGGTGCGGGCGCTGTGGAGCATGCGGCCAACTGGGGTAACGACGACGAGACCTGGGACGACGCCTGGTATCTAGGTGGCCGGCCCTGGGAGAATCCAAAGCTCTACCAGGATGAAGCCGCGCTGTTTCAGTTCGACAAGGTAAAGACGCCTACGCACCTGGTGCAAGGCGGCGCAGACGTACGCGTCAGCTATCTCGAGGGCGAGACGATGGAGCGGGCGCTGGAGTCGCTGGGGATTCCGCATACGTTTCTGGTGTTTCCGGGCGAGGGACACAGCCTCGAGAAGAACCCCTGGCACGGCTACATCAAGTTGCGCGAGGAGCTGAAGTGGCTGGAGAAGTACGATAAGAAGTAGAGGATGTTGACCCGGCCGATGATTGAGCATCAGCTTTGCCACCCCGCGCGTCCAACGATTGTGCTGAAGCCGCCCGCCTTTATGGCGCATCCTATGCAATAGGAAACAATGAATCCTGCAGTCGAACATGCCCGCCACGCCGCATTCCAGCAAACGTTGCTGAGTGCGCGCCGCACCATGCTGATGAGCGAAATTCTGAAGCTCGCCATCGACAGCTTCCGGGCCAGCAAGCTGCGCTTCGCATTGACGGCGCTGGGCATGGTGATCGGCACGGCATCGGTAATCCTGGTAGTAACAATCGGCCTCACGGGGCGGCAGTTCATCCTGAACGAGATCCAGAAGATCGGCACCAACGAGGTCGAAGTCGAGTACGCGGGCGGCGGTGCAATCGGGGCCGAGAAGGTGCAGTACAACGACTTTCTCACGCGCGAAGACGAGAAAGCGGTGTTGGCGCAGGTACCGAGCGTCGTAGCCTCTTCGCCGGTGCTGGAGTCGCACGACCGTATCAGTTTCGGCGGTGGAGTGGTAAAGGACACACTGGTGCTGGGTGTGAGTCCGCAGTACAAGGATGTGCGCAACCTGATTGTGCTCTCCGGGCGCTTCTTCGACGATCAGGACGAGACGGCGCATATGATGTGCGCGGTGGTGACGGTGCCTTTCGCACGCGATATGTTCGGCAGCACGGATGCGGCACTCGGGAAGGAGTTCTCGATTCAGGGAATTCCATTCACCATCGTCGGAACCTTCAAGGAAAGCGTCGACACGTTCGGGGAGACTGAGATTGAAGACGAGACGATCCTGATTCCCTTCTCCGTGGCGCGGTACTTTACCGGAACCGATAACGTGAAGCAGATCTACTTCACCATCCGCAGCATGGACGAGGTTCCTGACGCCACGCGCGAGATCCAGCGCGTGATTCAGTCGCGACACAAGGCGAGCAGTGTTTACAAGACATTTGACCTGCGCGAATTGCTCTCGATGGCTAATCGCATTGCGATTGCGTTGACTGTGGTGCTGGTGATGGTGTCAGCGGTAACGCTCGCAGTGGGCGGCGTCGGGATCATGAACATTATGCTGGCCAACGTGCGAGCACGCATCCGCGAAATCGGCATACGGAAAGCGCTGGGAGCGACGTATCGCGAGATCAAACTGCAGTTTCTGGCCGAAGCGGTCATCATCTCGCTGGCCGGCGGACTCGTGGGCTGTTTCGTCGGACTTGCCGTGCCGTTGTCCATTCGGCTCTTCTCGGATTATTCACTGCCGATTTCGATCTGGTCAGTGGTGACTGCCTTGACCGCGGCAACGATAGTGGGCGTCGTGTTCGGCACCGTGCCGGCGACGCGGGCGGCGCAGATGGATCCGGTTGAGGCGCTGAAGTATGAGTGATAAGGACGCACCGGAACTGCAGCCCGATCCGGACGACGAGCCATCGGGACCGAATCTCAAACTGGCTTACAGCCTGCTGGCAGCGGCGATCGTTGCCGCAATGTGCATCGCTCTATTTATCGTGCTGCCGTTTTATCATCGCCGCTGACGCGATTCCGCGCGATGTGTACAAGCTCAGTTTCGCCGGCCATCTCTGGCCGCAGCTTCTCCCTCGATGACAGGCCCCTCGGGCTTGACTTCGATCTTCCTGGACTTGCGGTACACGTTTGCAACCGCGATTGTCCAAAGAGGAACAAAGTCGACTCCGGGAACGAGCTTGGCAAAAAACGAAGGCAGGAATTCCCAATGCCAGCCGAGCAGAAAACTTAGGGCGCCAGCCATACCCAGATCGAGGAGATCATCCGCAGGCGAGGCTGCGCCTTCGATGAACAAGGGAAAAACGGCAATCTGAAGAAGATCGGCGGCAATTGCCAGGCCCAGCGCGACTCGCATCCGTATGCGCGGCGAGAGTGCGATCGTGTTTGAAGGCAAATCCATTTCAATCTGCACGGTGAAGTTCTCCCTCTTCAAGATAGACGGTCATCGAAGCTGCCCGGCTCACTGGGGGCTGAAAATGAATCGATATGCACCGGGAACGATGCGGATAAATCCAGAATGATTCCGGGCGTTCTATCATCGGCGCTTAAGGCTTCTCCGCAGATTCCGCATCAATCGAGGTGAACACTATGATGACACAAGCTGAAAAGGCAGCAATCTTTCAGGCGCTGCATGCGCGCAAGCAACCGTTTGTGATCGGCAACCCATGGGATGCGGGCTCGGCGCGTATTTTAACCAGCCTGAAATATGAGGCGCTCTCGACGACGAGCGCAGGGCTGGCGTTTTCCCTGGGCCGCAAGGATGGAACCGCAGCGGTGAGCCGGGCCGAGGCGCTCGAGAACGCGAAAAGCATTGTGGAAGCGACGAACCTGCCGGTTGCGGCCGATCTTGAAAACGGTTATGGACACGCGCCGGAAGACGCTGCAAAGACGATTCGAATGGCGGCCGAAGTGGGGTTGGTGGGTGGATCGATTGAAGATGCGACCGGCGACGAAGCAAAGCCGATTTATGAATTCGATCACGCGGTGGAGCGGATTGCGGCTGCGGTTGAAGCTGCGAGATCACTGAGATTTCCTTTCATGCTGGTGGCGCGGGCCGAGAACTATCTGCATGGCCGGGCGGACCTGGATGACACGATCCGGCGGCTACAGGCGTTTGAGAAGGCCGGAGCAGAGGTGCTGTATGCGCCGGGTCTGACGCGCCCTGAGGACATTCGTACGGTTTGCTCGGCTGTGACGAAGCCGGTGAATGTGCTGATGGGGCTGAAGGGCGTGCCGCGGCTGACGGTGAACGAACTTGGCGAACTGGGCGTGCGGCGGATCAGTGTCGGGTCAGGGTTCAGCCGGGCGGCGCTTACGGCGTTTCTGCATGCGGCGCGTGAGGTGATCGAGGACGGCACATTTGGGTTTGCGGACGAGACGCTGTATATCTCGGATCTGACGGCGATGTTTGGGTGAAGGTTTTTCGGTTCGTACCCCGTAGCCCGTGACCTACCCCCACCCGGTCTCTGTAAAGGAAGTCCCTGTTTTCATGAGCCTACGGGAGACTAGCAGCTGCAAAATACTCCAAACAAAGATGTTAGCCGCATAATATTCTAAGCAAAGGACTTAGGATGCTTCTCCGGGCGTTGCCGCGGCGTCACCCCGCCTTCTTTGACGGAGACTCGCCATTTGCAGGCGCTTACGCGTGTACCGAGTCACAAACTCTACAAACAAAGAGGTTATCCGCGCTCTCCAGTTCTTCAGAGCTACTCGGGGGAGCTTTTATCCAGCCAGAGCCCTCTTGTATGGGTTCAGGCTACATCGATGCGCGAATTAAGCTGCAAAAGCCGAAGGATTTTTTTGCGTTTGGACTCTGGGGTTTAGCGGAGATCGTCGAGGGGTGAGGCTTGACTGCCAATGAGGTGAACCCCTTGGGTCGCGTTGTACGGCACGGGCGTAACGTCGTGGCCTTTCACAAAGCTCTTCGCCGTTGGTGAGTCACCGCCGGTGAGAAAGCGACGAATGGCAACTGCAGGTCCCTCCACTTCGGTCGGGATGACAAACGCACGAGGAATTCGAAGCAAGTGGATTACGGGCCGATGCTGACCTTTGGCGGATTTTCGCTTTTTCCCCGGTCGGGGGCAATACATCGATGATCGGTGCAATCGAAACTTCAGCATCGTCCACTACACATCCGTTGGCACCTTTTCCAGTCTCTCGTGTAAAGCTGGCGGCAACCCGCTTGCAGTCAGTCGGAAGCATTGCGATCATCAGTAGATTCGCAGGCGTTACCATGTTTCGAGATTGAGAGCGTTGTGCGCAAGTGATCTTGATGAGGAGGGTGTATGGAACTGAGACGCAGGATGGCTTTTGCAGGGGGCGTTGTTTTCGCTTTGGCGATGTTGAGTGGACGGGCGGCCTGGGCTGCGGCGCCGGTGGATGTATGTTCGCTGCTGACAAATGATCAGGCGGCAGCGGCGCTGGGCGTGCCGGAGGTCAACGCGGGGGCAGGCGCGAACAGGTGTATATGGACTCCCAAGAAGTATCAAAAGGGAGCGGGAGTGCTTACGGTCCAGTTCGAGGGTGCGAGCGACCCGGCGAAGACTATGGGAATGGGGACTCCCGTGAGCGGAATTGGCGATGAGGCGATCCAGACGGTGGTACCGAGCACGAACAGTTCGGTGCTTCACGTGAGGAAGGGAACTACCTGGTTTGTGGTGAATGTGCACGGAGTTCCACTGGCCCAGGCTACGCAAATGGAGCAGACCGTGGCGGCGCAGATCGTCATGAAACTTTGAGGTTGTGCGCTCAGGAGGACGCAAGTCGTGGAGGGGACAGCCGAAAGAACAAGGGGGTTGCATTCTGTGAACCATAGCTGATCCATGGTGTCTGGAAGCTGCCTGATAACGTGGCGGAGAGGAAAAAAACGACAGGGCCAATTCCCATTCGTTAAGATCTAGCGAAGTATCCGCGCCGCAGATTTCCCTGCTTGTCAACCTGCCCTGGCGCGACCACTTTCCAACTTTGCTGTCGAGATGTTCCAAAGGAGAAGCATGAATCGTTGCAGCCGCTTGTTGTTTGTTGCCGTTTCGATGGCGTTGATTGGGGCCTGCGTTGAGGCGCAGGTGGACGAGAAGCTTTATTCAGATATGAAGTGGCGGGAGATTGGGCCGATGCGCGCGGGACGGACAAGGGCTCTGGCGGGGGTACCGAGCGAGGCGGCTACGTTCTATCTGGGGGCGGTGAATGGCGGCGTGTGGAAGACGACCGATGCGGGGTCAACGTGGCACAGCGTGTGGGACGACCAGCCGAGCGGGTCTATTGGATCGATCGCGGTTTCGTTGAGCGATCCCAACACGATCTACGCGGGCAGCGGCGAGGGGTTGCAGCGGCCGGATCTTTCGACGGGCGATGGGGTGTACAAGTC
>NZ_JBARMD010000131.1:0-2974 GCF_049802275.1 Occallatibacter sp.
GGCCATTGAAATAAAAAAGGTTGTACATCTTTGACCGGCAGGCCCACAAATCGCCAATAATCAAATGCGCATCTCACCCATTTGGAGGCCTTCCCCAGGGTGCAAATGCCCGGAACATTGCGAATTGCAATTTGCCTGCTCGCAGCTATCTGTGCAGTGGGACTGCTTGCTTTTCGCTATGATCCAGGTCCGTCGAGGCCTTTGGCTGCAACCACGCCTGATACCCCCCCTGCTCCCATCCTGAAGCCAGCACCCTCAACGCCGATTGCCGAACAAAAGGCGGCGCTGGGCGACGACGAAACCTGGCGGCCAGAGTGGGATGGCACGATTGAAAAGGCGCTTCCCGCCGATCTGCTTGAACCTGAAATGTCCAGCAACGTAAGGCAATTCTGCCCGCGCTTCAGTTTTATGAAGGAAGTGGACAAGCGCCAGTTCTGGGCCTACTTCTTTCAGGCGCTTTCCGGCGCGGAAGCGGGGCTGAAAGCGACCTCGAATGTCCAGCACACTGAACCGCAGGTTGCGGTCGTGGATAGAGTCAGTCATCGCATGGTGCGCAGCGAAGGCCTGCTCCAACTCACCTACGAGGACGCGAAGCGATACGGATGCGACTTCGACTGGGAAACAGACAAGCATCTGCAGGAGCACGATCCGGACAAAACGATTCTGCAGCCGGAGAACAATTTGCTCTGCGGTGTGAATATCCTCCAGAACCAGCTTGTCGTTCAGAAACGACCCCTTCTGACAAAGGCCAGCTACTGGTCTACGCTGCGGCCTGGTTGGCCTGGCTATCGAGTGTTCCTGAAGCAGATGGCGAATGTGCCCTCCACGTGCGGGCGGCCGATCTCAAAAGCTGAAATGTCAAAGTCTGCTCAGCAGGATTCTGGATCCTCTACGCTCGCAGCATCGCGATAGCTCTCCGCTCAAAAGCTACCGTGCGCGATGAAGCGCCTGCTCCCGCGCCGGATCCGGGCTGCGACGGAGCAATTCATTCTGAGCCTGTTGCAACGTCGTTCCGGCTGCTATCTGCTCAAAATTTGTCTTCACATCGTCTTCCTCTTCCGAGATCGTTTTAAAAATGAGGGCGTGCCCTTGAATATGGACGTGTGTCTCGGTGATCTGCCAGACATGGGGCGAGAGTTCACGCCGTTCCACGTCGAACGTACCGCCAGCCTCGAGTTCGCCCAGAAGCCCATATCCAATCTTGACGTCGCGGATCAAGCGTCCTTTTAGGCTAACAATGCGATGCTGATCGCGGTCAATCGCCATGTCACCTTCCATCGCAGCGAAGACGCGGGCCTCGAGATCCGGCGGCTGGAACTGCGGATCGGGTTTGAAATGGAGCAGAATGTCGCTTCCTTGCGACCCTGCATTCGTCCAGATGAAGGCGTCGGGCAGGATCTTCAGAAGTTCAGTGGCCTGCTCATCATCATGCTGACCGCTCCTGCGCCGTTTAGCCTGCGCGCGAGAGTCATGGATGAAGGCGCCCATCTCCTGGCGTTGTTGCGATTCGGAGAGAGTCTGCCCGTCGCGTTCAACTACGCGATCGACACTCACCGGATTGGCTTCGGCGACCCACTGCTTGACGGACTTACTGGGCTGGCGATCTATCTCGAAATAAAGCCAGTGGGAGTGGTCATCGCGGCTTGCGGCGAGTTCAGTTTGAACGGCTTGCCTAACGATGTCGCGGGGACTTTGAGCGGCGCTAGCGAGAGTTGCAGCCAGAAGAGTTGCGAACGTGAGAAACCGAGTCCTGAGCACGGAGGACCTCCGGTCGAGCGCGGCCCGAACAATAGTTTGGATGCAGATTCGGCGCGGAAGGCGGTTCCCTTCGACCATCCCCTCAAGCGGTGTTTTTAAGCCGTTGCAACCGATAAAAGAAAGTCAGAGCCGTGACCGATCCGCAACTCAGAAAGCTCGCCGCCATTCCCACGATGAGGGAAGCATCTCTTTGATACACCCCATGAACAACGCCGATCACCTGCAACACGCTGAACCCGCCGAAAGTGATCAGCGAGATCCCTTCATCAGTCTTCTTGCGCCATACGGCGAGAACCTGCGGCACAAAGAGCAATGCATTGCAGAGCAGCCCAAATCCAAAAACGACGGCGACGATCTCTTTCATGGTGTGACTTTCTCGGGAAATCTTTGTGCATTGCGAAGACGGGCCTTTTCCGCTTCTTCTTCGCGGGTGCGTGCCGGCGCGGTGGTTTCGAGCGAGGCCAGCAGGCGGGCTGAGACGGCCGCCACCTCGTCGACCGCAGTAAGGAATGCAGCTTCGTTAGCTTTGGAAGGTTTCGCGAACCCGCTGATCTTGCGCACAAACTGCAAGGACGCAGCCCGAACTTCCTCCGGCGTGACGGGAGGGTCGAAGTTGAAAAGCGTTTTGATGTTGCGGCACATGATGCAGCCTCCGCGAGAATTTAAGAGCGCGATTAAAGCCGGTAGTGCTCAGGCCGACCGGAATAAAGCGCAGTTGTAGAATCGCAGGAACGGACTTATTGAGACAAGCTATGAGCTACTTTGATGACGTTTCAGAGGCGGCACAATTTCTGCGCGCCAAGTTGGGCAGGCTCCGACCTCGCCTTGGTATCGTGCTGGGTTCCGGATTGGGCGCTGCAGCCGAAGCGGTCCACGATCAGATCGTAGTTCCCTACGAATCGATCCCCCACTTTCCCAAGTCTACGGTTGAAGGTCATTCCGGCCGCCTGGTTGCAGGCATGCTCGGGGGAGCGCCGGTAGTGGTGATGCAGGGCCGGGTGCACTTCTACGAGGGCTACTCGGCCAGCGACGTTACCTTCCCCATGCGCGTTATGGGTGCGCTGGGCGTGCGTGCGGTGATTCTCACCAACGCAGCGGGCGGCATCGCCGAAGGATACAAAATCGGGCAGCTTGTTCTTATCGCCGACCACATCAACATGATGGGTTGGAATCCGCTGATCGGTCCCAATGAACCTCGTTTCGCTTTCGACGTCCC
>NZ_JBARMD010000132.1:0-4035 GCF_049802275.1 Occallatibacter sp.
AACGGTATGAGCAAGGGATTGCTGGTTGGGTTGGGCGTGGTGGGCGTGATTGTGCTGGCGCTGTTCATGGTGGGTGGAAGCTACGTGAGCGCCAAGAACCAGATGGTGGCGAAGGACCAGACGGTTAAGTCGGCGTGGTCAGAGGTGGATGTGCAAATGCAGCGCCGCGCGGATCTGATTCCCAACCTTGTGGAGACGGTGAAGGGATTCACCAAGGAAGAAAGTACCGTATTCGGGGATATCGCGAACGCGCGCGCGGGCCTGTTGAATGCGAGGGGGCCGGAAGCGAAGATTGCTGCCAATGGGCAATTGGATTCGGCGTTTGGAAGGTTATTGGCGTTGACGGAGAATTATCCGCAACTGCGGTCAAGCGATCAGTTCATGCGCCTGCAGGACGAGCTGGCGGGAACTGAGAACCGCATCGGCGTGGCGCGCAAGCGATACAACGATGCAATCCAGGATTACAACACGTTTATCCTGCAGTTTCCGAACAGCATCTGGGCGGGCATGGCTGGATTCCATCAGAACAATGCGTATTTCGCAGCGAGCCCGGCAGCTCAGCAGGTGCCTAACGTGAAGTTTTAGCAGACAGCTCTCAGCCTTCAGCTATCGGCTTTCTGCCGGAAGGTGAGGGTTGAGCTGTTTCTATATCGAGCGTTTGCGATAACTGAACGCTGATCGCTGAGAGCTGACGGCTCAGTACTTCGGTATGGATGGAGTGCGATAAATCACCGAGAACCACGGTGGAAATCAGGCAGAGTAGAGGTATCCCTCGAAGGCTGGTGGTTGTTGTGTTCCGATTAGATTATTTTTCTTGTTTGCTTACAATTCTTTCGACAATCCTGGTTGGCCAGAAGAGATGGACAGGGTTCGTTGTAGCGGGCGTCAACAGCGCGATTGTGTGCGTGATCGGATTGCGCACGGGGCAGCTTGGGTTTATTCCGGCGAACCTTTTTTGCATCGCTGTGTATGTGTTCAGTATTCGTTCCTGGGTGAAGTCGGAGAACAGCTGTTAGCTTTTGGCTCTTGGCTTTCCCACGCATGGCACCAATGAGACTGCGCCATGAATGTGGCACCAGGCTCTTGGCTTTCCCACTCATGGCGCGATGAGACCGCGCCATGAATGGGGCACCAGTCCGGCATCCGAGTCAGAGTCAGAAAAGCAAAAAGGCCATCCATGGCTTGATGGATGGCCTTCGAAGCTTATCGAACCGATTCGATGTACCCGGTATACGTGCGATGCCCGTACGACTCACCAGAGACAAGCGCTTTGGCGGCTACTTGTAGGAGGCGATGGCGCTGGCTTCGTCGTCGTAGATGTCGAAGACGGTGTAGAGCTTGGTGAGCTGCAAAACGTCCTTGACCTTGCGGGTCAGGTTGAGTAGCTTGAGTGCGGCACCCTGATTCTTGGCTGTGGTATAGGCGCCAACGAGTTCGCCCAGTCCCGAGCTATCGATATAATTCACGTCGCCGAGATTCAGCAGGATGTTTTTGGATCCTTTGCTGATCAGGTCGCGAATGGCTTCGCGCAGTTGCACACTGCCCTCGCCCAGAGTGATCCGCCCGCTAAGGTCCAGGACGGTGACGCCGTCCAATTCACGGGAAGCGATTGTGAGTGCCACGGAAATTCCTCCTTTGTGAGTCATACAAGTTATAGCACTTCTGCGCGGTGCTGCAAGAGAACAGGCCTTCTATGGAATCGTTCCTGGCGATTCCACAAAACAGCGTCAGGAAGATGCTTCAGTTTTTTCCCCCGCTGGAACCAGGTGCTTGATCAGCGTCAATTCTGTTCCAGGCTGGAGTTGGCGGAAGTGGACCTCATCCATGAACGAGCGGATGAGGAAGATGCCGCGGCCGGTGCCGCGCAGGAGATTTTCAGGAGCGAGAGGATCGGGGAGGTGTTCCCAATCAACTCCTTTGCCTTGGTCGGCGATGGTAAAGACGAGCGATTTGCCGTTGTTTTCAAAGCCAGCTGTGACTTGTTTGGCGGGGTCATAGTCGTTGCCATGAAGGACCGCATTGACGGCGGCTTCGCGGACTGCCATCGCAATACGAAAGCGTTCTTCCTCGTCCACGCCGGCTTCTTCAGCCAACTTGTCTGCGGCAGCCTCAATCTCGCTGACGCTCTCCATGGTAGAGGGTAGCGAGAAGCTCCGCTTACCTGGTTTGGAATCGATCAAAGGCTTCGTCTCCGCCTCTTCCGGGAATGGCAAAGCCCCGCCTTACCGCGAGAGGAAGTGTTTAGTTTTCCAAGCAAGTCGGGAAAACGCTATAAACGGCAGTTTCATAGCTGAGGGCCGTTATGTCAAGAAGTGGTTTGAGTTAGGTGCAGTTTGGTCGCATGCGATGTCCAGGGTTGATAACGAAATACAGATGAGGACAAGTTTTTGCATCGCGTCAACGTCCCGGTGCACTTCTCTTTGGCATGCAAGCTGGGAGTGTTAGGAAAATGCCAGCGAAGAACTGCCGTTGCGAGTTTGCGGACTCCCGGAAGTAGCATCATCGGGTTATCATCGGGCTCGAGGCCAACTAGCGACTTAGGAATCCTACTTCTCACTTAGGTGGAGGGCGTAAATCTCGGTTAAACCCCGGTCACGCGTATACAGCGCGTTCCCGTCGGGGGTCAGAGTGAGCCAATTATCAAAACGTTGCTCCTGCGGCAGATCAATTTTTCTCTTCGGGGCTCGTTCCCCCAGGCCGATTCGCCACCATGCTGAATGGCCGGCCTTGTCGGTTACAAAATAGAGAGCCTTGCTATCCAGCGACCACAAGTTCCATCCAACGTTGCCCTCGTTTGATGTGAACCAAGTCGTCCACTCTTGCTTCTGGAAATCGAACAGCCGGATACCGTGCTGATCCACGGGAAAAGCCGCCAGATATCGTCCATCCGGCGACCAGCGCGGACTGAACAACCCCTCCGATCCCAGAACCGGCGTCACCTTGCGGGTCCGCAGGTCCACGCGCAGAAGTTCCATGCGCTCAACTCCCGTCTGACCGAGGTTCCGTGCGAAGATGATCTCGCTTCCATCCGGCGACCAGGTGGGGTCTGTCTGGCTATGGCTGTCTTCACTGTCCGGTATCACCTGTTCCGGAGTCCCTCCGTCCCGCGAAATCAATGCCAGTTTCCCCGGTCTGCCGGGAGGCGCCCATTCGAAGGCGATCCTCGTGCCATCTGGGGACCATCGGGCAATGGACGCTCCGGGAGAGGTGAGCTGCACGCGGCCGCTCCCGTCCATCCTGGATCGCCAAAGGCTGGAGTCCGGCACTGAGATGTAAGTGACCCACTGCCCGTCCGGGCTAAACGCGAGTTCGGTTGCCGAAATGCCGGAGAGGTAGGGGCCTGTCTGATGCGTCGCCGCTTCGTAGCGAACCAGCTCGGCGAGATTTTCCGCGCCACGCACAATCAGCGTTCGCCCGTCAGGGCTGAAGGTGCCCGGAGAATCGAAAACACCGGGACCTCGGGCCAGCAGCAGCACAGGTGCTGGCCGGCGGTGAGTGAACCACCCACGACGCTCGGGCAATAACCAGTGTTCCTCGACGAGCCAGCGTCCCTGGACCCAGCGTTCCTTGACGCCTGGCAACACGGCAAATACGTAATAGCGTCCGTCGGGACTCCACGCTCCCGGGATTTGGCTAGAGTGTTCCTGCCAGTCTGGTAGCAGTCGGTGTGCATCCGAACCGTCCGTGTTGGCTTCCCAGAGAGCACATCCAGATTGCTCACACCCGTCGAATCGCATGCGTTTTCCATCCGGAGAAACCCGCAGCATCCAGGTGGGAGGAGAAGGATTGGGAGCTGTCCAGAGCTTGCGCATCTGCGAACCGTCAGCAGCGGCAATCCAAATCTCACGGCCCTTGGTGAAAATGATCTTATTCCCATCGGGAGTCCATGCCGCGGCATTTGCGAAGACATTGCCCACTCTTCGCGGTGCACCCGCTGGCACAGGCACAATCCAAAGAGGCGACGGCTGGTTGTCCGAGCGAAGATCCGAGACTAGCAGGCTGGACTTGTCCGGCGCGATGTCGCGCAACCAGGGG
>NZ_JBARMD010000133.1:0-3589 GCF_049802275.1 Occallatibacter sp.
AACTACCGGCGTCGCCTCGGTTCTGTTTTTCTTCTCGATTTACTGGCTTCTGCCCAATCGCCAGATTCCGGCGCGGCAGGTCGTTCGCACTTCGATCATCACGGGCGTGGTCTGGCTGGCTGCTAAAGAAGGATTTGTGGCGGTCCTTCCGCACCTCGACCTGAAGGCTCTCTATGGACCGTTTTACGTTTCCGTCGGTCTGTTGTTCTGGGCCTACATCTCAGGGCTGATCCTCTTCGCCGGAGCGCAGTTCAGCGCTGTGCCTCGAGCGGAGAAGGCTGCAAAGAACTGAACGCGATACTGGAATTGAGCGGGTGTATCATCGGGGCGTTCCAGGATCTTGAGCCGATCGTATGACGTTTCGTTTCGGCATGTTCGCGGCATCAACCTCTGTTCTTCTCGCGGGCTCCCTTTTTCCTCAAAGCCCGATCCCGAAAAAGGAACGGAATTCGGGTTGGACCGCGACAGTTCAAGTCCTGGTTCGCGATAAGCAAGGCACTCCGCTGGCCGGGCTCGGTCCAGACGACTTCATCCTGACAGAGATGGGCACACGCGATGCCGTGCTCGCAGTCCGAAGCCTTGCGCCGCAAACAAGACTCAGCAATGGAAGTGAACCGGCGCTACCGCCAAGTCAATCTGCGTTGTCGCAGACATCAATTCTGCTGGTCTTCGCGCCGATGTCGGCTTCTGGCAGAAATTTCTCGATCGCAGGTCTGATGAAATTCCTGAGAGGCCCTGGAGTCGCTGACTGGAGCCTTGCTCTCATCGATGATGCGGGCAAATTCACTTCGTTCGCACACGACCACACAGCACTTCGCGCCAAACTGCAGGACATCGCCACTCATGTGAGTTCTCCCCAACTCATCGGCGGATCGTGGATTACTGAGGTTGCTCGGGCCATCCAGGTACTCGCCATTCGGCCCGGAAGACACGCGATAATATTCGCTTCGGATTTCGAATCGAACCTCGCTTCTCCCGATGCCCAAAATCCCAAGCTGTTGCGCGTTGGGCCTTCGGAGTTCATCGCAGAAGCGATGCGTGCGCAGGCTGCCATGTACACAGTCGAGGGTTCTGGGCCACGAGTCTTAGTTCCATTTGGCGGTGCCGCGGAATTCCAGTACTCGGGATCAGGCGAACAAGTTGCCGAAGCAATGAATCTTGAATTGCTCGGCGTTGCCCAGAACCGCGCGGACTTTCTCTATCCAGCCCAGGAAACAGGCGGTGTTGCTGCGCGTGACGTTCAAGAAGCTTTATCGGATGTTGCTATGGATGCCACCGGCTACTATCAGATAACTTTCAGACCCAATCTCGAGGAAACGGACGGAGCGTGGCATCCGATCTCCGTGTCCGTTCCCGGTCGGCCTGTGCGCATTCGCGGACCCAGGTACTATCTTGCGCCCCTCTCGGAGAATCAGCAGAAGATTTCGGCGGCAATGCGAAAGGGCCTTGAGAAGCGTGCAGCAACTGCACGTCTCGAGAGCGCCGCACACGTCTGGCTCTTCCCGGATGTGGAGGGCGCCCACACTGCGTTGATGGCTGCGGATTTTATTTGGCCGGCAGCCGCCAATATTCAACCTCCCGGTCCACGGCTTCAGATATTCGCACAGCTTGTCGACGGGAGCCTCGGACAAGTCGTGGGATCGTGGCTCACTGAAGAGGCATGGAAGCCGGATGCGGAGCAAGTCCGGACCGCGCATTGGCAGCGCGAGACTCCGCTCTATCCCGGCTCATACTCGCTGAGAGTTATCGCTCTCGACTCGGCTTCCGGAAGAATCGGCGCCAGAGAATTCACGTTTGCCATATACCCCACTAGCACGCCGGCCTTTCGCTTCAGCGACATTGTGATTTCAGGCCGCTGTCTGGCCAGCGATGAAGTGGAGGGCCGAACGAACCTGCTGGATCCAATGTTGCTGGATGGCTGCTTTCTGTCACCTTCCGCGGCTGGCAGCTTCTCTACTGAACAAACTCCCACAGTGATGATCAGGATTTACCCGACCGACCAAAAGATTCGCGAGATGATTCTCAGAGACTGGAAAGGTTATGTGTCCATTGGAGAAGGTCAGCGCATTCCACTTTCTATTGCGAGAGCGGATATTCGGGGCCTAGTCGTGAGCGGCCAACTTGATCTTTCAAGACTCAATCTGAAGCCGGGTCCGAATCCGATCCGGGTTGATTTCGAAACGACCTTGGACGATGGTAATAAGTACTTGATTGGCTTGCGCAGCCAATTGACTGTGACGCCTTGAATATCCATTTCCGCACGTATTGGAGCAATAGTATTCTGAGGCCCAATTTTCCCGTTCGAGGAGGTCCTCGCCTGAAGAACATTACGGCCGTCGTCGGGGCGATCAGCCTGCTGCGCGATGCTGTCGCGAACCAGGATCAGTTGCTTTATGACGAGCCTGCCGACTGGTACTATCCGGTGCGCGAATCGCTTGGCGGGATGATGTTGCAAACCGGCGATGCCAAAGGCGCAGAACAGGTATTCCGCGAGGACTTACAGCAGAATCCGCGCAATCCGCGCTCGCTGTTTGGGCTGGCAGAGGCTCTCACGTTGCAGAACCGAAACTATGACGCCTCGCGGGTGAAGCAGCAGTTTGGCACGGCCTGGCAGGGTGCGGATGCGAGCCTGAAGGTGGAGGATCTGTAGTCCGCGGCCTTCGATAGAGGAAGGGGTGCGGCCGTCGATCCGCACCTCAAAGAATGCCGGCAAGCCTTCAGATCTTAGTTGCCCTGCTTCTCCGCAGTGGCTCTGACAGCAGAAAGATCCATGCTTCCAAATTTGAGCTTAATGTTGTTCACTGCGCCATCCGCGTCGGCTACAAATCGGACCTCAGTCGGCGCGTCATTCAAGTAGAACTCGGTGTCGGAGGTGGCGATGAGGCCATACGGGGAAGGCTGTCCTTTGACGAAGGCGTAGAGCCTGCCATTCCGCATCGTGATTTGCAGGATTGTCGGCCCAAGCTGGTAGTCACCCACGTAGCGCGCGAGAGTCTCCTGAGAAGGGTGCACAATTTTCTTCGGGATCGGTGTCTCGTATTTTTGTCCAAAGAGAATTGCGGAGAGATCTTTGTTGATTTGAACGTAGGTTACGGCCTCAAAGTTGCACAACACGATGATTACCGCATCGTCGTCAGGATAGCGCGTGAACTGGGAAACAAACCCGTTGACCCAACCGCCGTGTCCGACATACCTATGGCCGAAGTCCTCGCCCATGAGAAAGCCATAACCGTACTCCGCTTCAATCGGTAGTGGCGGTGGGGCGACGAAGTGCCCATAGGGTGTCCATGCCTTTGTGGTGATGGCATTGCTGAAGAGCTTTCCCGATTTCAATGCGCGATCGAATTTATACATATCGTCCACAGTCGATCGCAGCGCGCCGGCACCGCCTCCATACGCCGAATCGCCGTTGGGTGCGTTGATCAGAGTCTCCCCGTCGAATCTATAGCCGCTGGCGCGATCGGGTACCACGTCAACCGAGTGATCAAAAGCGGTGTGCGTCATTCCGGCAGGTTTGAGAATGTTCGCGGTCAGATATTCCTCATACGATTCGCCTGTAACGATCTCGATCACGCGCCCCAGCAGGATG
>NZ_JBARMD010000134.1:0-2422 GCF_049802275.1 Occallatibacter sp.
GTCTGAACCCGTGACTCGTGTCCGGCTGCAACGTAGATTCCATCCACATGGCCAGTGCCGCGTGAGGCGGTTGCAATGAGAATGTATTCTCCCTGGACCAAGGCGCTGAAGCGATATCGGCCTTCTCGTGCAGTCGTGGTTTGCACCGCGGCTCCGGTCGCGGCATTCCGAAGGGTGACGGTTACGTTCTCGAGCGGAGAAGAATGCGCATCGGTCAGTTTTCCAGCCAGGGAGCCGGTTCGTGCCGGCTGTTGCGCATAGGCACAGCAAAACGTTCCCGAGCCGGCAATCATCAGCAGGGCAGTTTTTGCCAGCGACTTCGTCCAACATCTCGCAACCATCGCACGACCAGCTTGCGTTCGAACCAGTCCGCATTCACGCACGCCCCCACATCTCCGGAAAGCGGAATCAGGAGGCATCTGTTCCCAAGGCGGGAAATCTTTCATTGGAAACGCAGATTTTTCCTTGCAGTGAATTCGCCTGCGATTGTACGCAGCTTCGAGGAAACACGATGGTGACTCCGAACACAGAATGTGCCTGGAATCAGAACAGTTTGCCTGGAGGCCTTTTGGGAAAGGACGGCCTTGTTCTGTAAACTGGAACGACGGCGTTGTGAAATTTGCCTGTCTGCCGATCCGCCGCCCCATTTCCGATCTAAATTGTTGAAGTGACTCTGACTTATGTTCATTGATGAAGCCAAAATCCGGGTGAAGGCAGGGGACGGCGGAAACGGCTGCATGGCCTTCCGGCGCGAGAAGTTTGTGCCTCGTGGCGGCCCATCCGGCGGCGATGGCGGACGTGGTGGCGACGTCATCATGGAGTCGTCGCAACGGCATAACACTCTCATCCACTTCCGCTACAACCCGGAGCACAAGGGGCAGCGCGGTGAGCATGGCATGGGCTCAAATTGCACCGGCCTTGACGGCAAGTCGATTGTGCTGCAAGTTCCTGTGGGGACAGCACTTTACGACCAGGAAACCGGCGAGCTTGTCCATGATTTTTCTGAGCCGGATGAACGCCTCGTGGTTGCAAAAGGAGGGCGTGGCGGGCGCGGGAATCAGCACTTTGCCACCAGCACGCACCAGGCGCCGCGCGAGCACGAACTGGGGCGGCCGGGCGAGGAGCGGCTCTACCGGCTGGAATTGAAGCTTCTGGCCGATGTGGGCCTCGTTGGGTATCCGAATGCAGGAAAGTCGACTCTGATCTCGCGGATTTCGGCCGCCAAGCCGAAGATTGCCGATTACCCGTTTACTACGCTGGAGCCGAACCTGGGGGTGGTGACGGTGGGCGAGGAGCCGAACCTGCAGTCTTTCGTTGTCGCCGATATGCCCGGTCTCATCGAAGGGGCCCATCTCGGCTCGGGTCTGGGCACGCAGTTCCTTCGCCACATTGAGCGTACGCGGCTGCTGGTTCACCTTGTCGACGTGTCGGACACATCGGGCCGTCCTGATCCCGTTGAGGACTTCAAGGTCATCAATAAAGAGCTGGCCAGTTTCTCACCCAAGGCCGGCGATGGATCTGCGAATGAGCACCCGCTCGCAGACAAGCCGATGATCGTTGTTGCCTCGAAGATCGATGCGGCAAATCCAGAGAAACTGAAGAAGCTGACAACCTATGCGAAGCGGCACAAGCTGGAGTTTCATGCTATCTCGGCCGTTACCGGCCAGGGTATCGACGAGTTGAAATGGGCGCTGGCGAAGCGGGTGCAGCCGATGGAAGTTGTTGCAACCTAGCTAAGGGTTGCATAAGTCAGATCGACGCACCAGATCGCTGAAACTCGGCTGTAGTCACGCTCTGATAGAAAGAAAAGCAGATCCTTCGCTCCGCTTACCCCACTCTGTGGGGCCCCCAAGCGCGCTCCGCTCAGGATGACACCGCAAGCTCATGCAGCTCTGCAAACCTGACTTGGCCACCCTTGTGCGACAGTGTTATTAGACCATCGCGCGTTCTTTTACTTTCAAATCCTGATTCAACACTGAGGACGTGACTGCCTCGGGATTGAGATCGAGCGTGAGTGCGCCCTGCTCGTGGAGTCGCGCCATGAGCAGTTCCCGGCGGCCGGCCATCTCCTGCGCGGCGGCGGCACGAAACATCTCATCAATATTCTTCGGCCGCTGCTGCGCGATCGCATCCACCTCGGGCTGCGCCATGGCGACGAAGAGCAGCACGTGTCGCCGCAGGAGATGCATGGCACCGTCGATGACTTCGGGGCGCATGGCGGTTTCGGCGAGGTCCGTAATCCAGAGAATCAGGGACCGGCGCGGCTGCAATCGGCCCAGCAAGGTCGTCGCGCGCAGGTGGTCGGCCTCGCTGGATTCGGCTCGGACTTGTGCCAGCAATTCGATCATCTGGCGGAGATGAGCCGCACCGCGTCCGGGTAGAAGACGCTGCTGGATAGTCTGGCCGTAGGCGAGCAACCCCA
>NZ_JBARMD010000135.1:0-5362 GCF_049802275.1 Occallatibacter sp.
TTTCAATAGTGTCTGCCACAGGTCGACCTCCTTGGGACAGGACTGCTTTCGAATTGTGCTCGGCGGGCCGGCGTATCAGAGCAGGGAACGCCCCATCCGGGGAGACGCCGTGCCGCTATCCTAACCAAATCCCCTAACAACTGGGAAATGGGTTTTGAGCCCACGCAAAATGGGGAGGCGTACACCGGGCGACCCGGGATCAAAACCACGCTTAGCTTTGATGCAAACGTCGTTTACGGGTGTTTGCTCCCGGTTCGGCCGATTCAAGGGACGGCAGGGTTAGCTCGCTGTCGCCAGTTCGCTTTCAGCTTCCCGCCCGGCGGGCTGGGGACTCCCGATACGGATTCGTTCTTCGATCATTTTGTAGTTCGTGATCTTGTGATTCAGCAGGGCATGAGCCTTTTGCAACTCGATGATCTTTGCGGCAATGGCCGCCTGGTGGTCTTCCAGAAGTTTGCGCCGATCGAGAGAAGTGGCGTCGCCTTTTTCGCGCAGTTCAGCGTAGCGCTGCATCTCCCGAATGGACATGCTGGTCGCACGCATGCAATGGAGGAAGTTCAGCCACGCCTCGTCGGACTCAGAGTAGCGGCGATGACCGTTACGCGCGCGTCCGACCGGTTGGATCAGGCCGACGCGCTCATAGTAGCGCAGAGTGTGCGCGGTCATTCCGCAGCGCTCTGCCATGCTTCTGATGGTGTATCCAGCATCTCTCACAAATCCAACCTACATCTTTGTGCGCACTCAAAGTCAATAGAGGGAGAGGCCGAGTCCACGGGTGTTCGGCATCGCGCCGAGAGAGGGGAACTGAATCCGAAACCCCAATCTTCAGTTTTTCATGCAGATAGCAGGTACCCGCAGGGATATTGGCGGTTGGGGCCTTAACAAATCTTAAGGGAGGAGTGATTAGAGGGCCGGGAGGAAATCGATTCCTTTGTCAGTGATTCTCAGGAGGGGCACCGCTTCCCTGTTCTGCTTGACCTGACTTCTGCTTAAGATGGTGCGAATCGATGCGTTTGGCCTTCGGTGATCCCGTATCATCAACATCGACTATGGCAAGCGATTTGAAAGTCTATGAACAGATGCTGGCCGTTGCGCTGGAAGAAGCGCGCTACGGGCGAATGGAAGGCGGTATCCCCATCGGCGCCGCCATTTTCAAGAAGTCGGGGGAACTGGTCAGCAGCGGGCACAACCGCCGGGTGCAGCAGGGCGACCCCAGTATGCACGGAGAGACTGACGCCTTCCGCCGTGCGGGGCGCCAACGCAGCTATCGCGATCTGGTCATGGTTACGACGCTTGCCCCATGCTGGTATTGCAGCGGGTTGGTGAGGCAGTTTCATATAGGCACACTGGTTGTTGGTGAAAGCCGAACCTTTGCGGGCGGCCTTGACTGGCTGCGGGAGAATGGCGTGGAGGTCATCGATCTCGACAGCCACGAGTGCCGCGAACTGCTGGAGAGCTATATCGCCGAGCACCCGGAGATCTGGAAAGAGGACATCGGCGAAGAGTAAGTTCAATTTTGCGCAAGCCGTTTGAGTGGAGGATTGGATGGATCGTCGTGACTTTCTTGCGGGAACACTTGCCGCTTCAGCCTTTGCCATAGCGCCTGCCGCCGAGGCGCAAAGCGCCATTACGCGGCCGCGTGAGTTCTACCAGCTGCGCCGCTATGCGCTGCAGACCGGCCCCCAGATGGCGATGACGGAGAAGTACATCAGCGAGGCGCTGATTCCGGCGTTGGCCAAGAGAGCGGGACCCGTTGGGGCATTTCGCCTGGATATCGGCCCGGAGACGCCTACGTTCTACGTCCTCATCCCGATCCATGAGCCAGGTTTGGCGGCAACGCTTGAGCTCGAACTCGCGCAGGACGGCGACTATGTGAAAGCGGCGGAGCCATTCTGGAGCGCTCCGGCAGCCTCGCCGGCGTTCCTTCGGATCGACTCTTCGCTGCTGGCAGCATTTGAGGGATGGCCGCGGATTACGCCACCCGCGAAGGGCAAACGCATCTTTCAGCTCCGCACCTACGAGAGCCCCAGCTATCGGGATCACATCCTGAAGGTGCAGATGTTCCACTCAGGCGAGTTCGAAATATTCAAAAACGCGGGATTTCAGATGGTTTTCTTCGGAGACACCCTTATCGGCCAGCGCATGCCCAGCCTGACCTATATGCTCAGCTTTGCGGACTCCGCGGAACTGGATGCCAAGTGGGCTGTGTTTCGCAACGATCCAGCGTGGAAGAAGCTTTCAGCCGATCCCCGATTTGCGTTTGAAACGATTGTCAGCAATATCACCAATT
This sequence comes from Occallatibacter sp., assembly GCF_049802275.1. Taxonomy (NCBI): domain Bacteria; kingdom Pseudomonadati; phylum Acidobacteriota; class Terriglobia; order Terriglobales; family Acidobacteriaceae; genus Occallatibacter; species Occallatibacter sp. Next base: position 2,291 of record NZ_JBARMD010000135.1, read on the forward strand.
TGATTTTGAGCCCGCTGGCAGCTTCGCAAATCTAGAGTCGCCCGCCTCCAGAACAGCATGGTTTTATACTCGATATCACTATCGTGGAAGACGTGGGCACACTGACGAATCCGTCACCAGGCAAGCATTCGCGTCCGTTCGATTTCCGCCTGGCCCTGGGCGTGATCCTGCTTTTGCCGGCCATCTGGTTCAGTTGGAAGACCGTTGATGGACTCGCCGCGCGGCGCGTGATTCGCACCGATCTGGCCGAGATCAGTAACGTGCGCTACGGAATCCTGAGCGCCGACCAATGGCGCACCATCATCGGCCCGATACTCAACGCGCAAGTCGACAAGCTCGATCTCAAGGGACAGAGCAAGAGCCTCCGTCCCATGGTTGAACGGTCGCTGTATGCCCTGCTGGACAACATCAAGACGCAGATGACGTCGCCCAACGCCAAGTCATCGGGCATGCCCGGCGGAGGCAACGCGTTCCTCGTGAACATGATCATTGGATCCCTTCGTCCGCATGTGCCGGAATACACCGACGTGGTCATGAAAGAGCTGGCCAATCCGAAAACGCAGGAGAGCTTCAAGGACTCCATCCGCGCGGTCCTGGCAGATGCGGTCAAGAACACCTTCGGCACCACGGACATGACTACCTATAACGCCATTCTGAAGCATTATGGTTGCTCCCAGACTGGCGAGGGTGGCGCGGCTTGCGAGGAGACTCTGGGCAGACAAATCGCGGAAGCGGACACGAAGCTGACTCGCGACTATCTCATAGTGCTCGCTTCGGCGGCGCTGGGGTTCATCGTGCTGATGGCCGGCACGCCGACCCTCTCGCGCAGCGCCGTAGTGGTGCTGATGTTGTTCTCGATTGCCATGCTGGCCGGCGGCGTGCTCAGCCCGATGCTGGAGGTGGAGGTCCGCGTCACCAAGCTGGACGTGACCCTGCTCGGCACACCTATTGAGTTTCGCGACCAGTCGCTGTACTACCGCAGCAAGACCGTGCTGGAGGTGTCTCAGACGCTGATTCAGATGGGGCGCCCGGCGATGACGCTGGTTGCGGTGCTAGTGATCCTTTTCAGCGTGGTATTCCCGGCGCTGAAAATGCTGGCGCTCGGCGTGTGTGTCATCCGGCCCCCGCTGTTGCGCACCAATCGCGTTGTGAGGGTGCTGGCTTTCGAGCTATCCAAGTGGTCCATGGCCGACGTTATGGTTCTGGCAATCTTCATGTCCTTCGTCGCATTCAACGGCGTCATCGGAAGCGCGTGGGACGGCTTGCGCGACGTGCCGAACGTCCAGCAAGTGCTGATTCCGACGAATGCTTCCAGGATCCTGCCCGGCTATTACTTGTTCATCGGTTTCTGCGTGTCGAGCATCATCTTGTCGAAGAAGCTGGAGCACGGGATCGCTTCCCGTTCTTCCTCCGAATCAAGCTAGAGTCACTGTTCGCGGTAGATTTCCGAACCCCGAAAGGCTACTGAGGAGGGCTCGCATCAATGCGGGTCGCCGCGATTTAGACGGCTGGCTGCCAGCGATTCGTTCCCCGGCGCGATCTGCATCCCATCGGCCTTCGGTAAGATGATATTCCAATCAAGCTGCTGACGTATGCCTTGCGTTGCACGGGGGAGACCTGTCTAAGAACGGAATTCGACGAGACAAGCATGAGAGCTTCGGATTAGCCCCAGCGGATTTGCGCACGTTGCGCGCGCTCAAAACGCCGGCGCAAATCCAGAAGTTCATTGACGCGTTGCCGTATCAGTACGGGAATACGGCGTGGTCTCCGCAGCGTGCGTTGCGGGAGCGCAAAGGGCATTGCCTGGAGGGAGCGCTGTTGGCGGCCGCGGCTTTGCGCGTAAACGGGCGACCACCGCTGCTGATGGACCTGGAGTCAGTGCATGACGATGATCACGTGCTGGCCGTCTATCGCGAAGGCGGCTTGTGGGGAAGCATTGCCAAGTCGAACTTTGCGGGACTGCGCTTTAGGGCGCCTGTTTATCGCACGCCGCGCGAACTTGCACTCAGCTACTTTGAGGATTACTACAACCTGCGCGGCCAGCGCACGCTGCGATGGTATTCGGTGGTGGTGAACCTGGCACGCCTGGACAGCCAGCACTGGATGACCTCGGAGGAGGACGTATGGTGCGTCCCGGAACTGCTCATCGCGGCGCGGCACTACGCGTTATTTCCCGACAAGGTGGCGCGCGCACTTCCGCGGCTCGATCGCCGCAGCTTCGAAGCTGGAATGCACGGCTGGACGAAGCACTGAAGGGATTCGCGCGCAAAGTGGCGCGATCGCAGATTCATATTTGAATCGCTCGATTGCTGGCAAAGGCTCGTTCTCAGGCCTGATGGTTGCGTCGCGAACCGATTTTTGCAGCGAGTTCGAGCAGGCTTTCGTCGTTCTCACGGGCAGCGGCGAGTTGCATGCCACCGACGTTACAGGGAATGGTGACGACCGGGACGCCGGCGAGGCTGGATGGGGTGGTATAGCGGAGGATCCGGCTGCGGGCCCGGCGATTGTCTGCGCCGATGTTGAGCCGCGCTACAGGCGAGGCGGGCAGCAGAAGCAGTTCGTGTTCCTGTAGTAATTCGTCGACACGGGCGCGGAACTCGGCGTGACGCTGGCGTAATGAGGCCAATTCAGCGTCGGTGATGCGCGCGCCCCACTCGAGCCGCTCGCGGATAGCGGGTTGAATCTGGTCGAAGTGGCCGGCGTGAATGCGCGCTGCCTCCCAGGCCTGGATGGGGGCAAAGATCTCTAATGAATCTGCCCACCAGCTGACGTCGACGCTGGTGCTCTCGAGGCCTAGCGCGTGCAGTTCACGTTCGACGCGATGAAGACCGTCGAGGATTGCCGGCTCGCAATCATGGAGGAACTTGTGGTGAACGACGGCGAACTTTTTGAAGTCGTGGGTCGTGGGTGTTTTGCCTGGAACGAAAATTTCGGCGAGCAGTGGAGCGTCTTCGAGATCGCGGAAGAGCCAGCCCATGGTGTCGAAGGACTGCGCGAGATGCGCTGCGCCGCGCCAGTCGCCGCGACCGATGGATGCGCGATAGCCGGAGAGACCGCAGAGCGCGCCGGGAC
>NZ_JBARMD010000136.1:0-1758 GCF_049802275.1 Occallatibacter sp.
TCTACGCACTCTCGTCGATCAAAAAGCGCTCAATATTTGAATTGGAGAAAAGACATAAGCACGCAGAGATTGATCACGACCCCGACTTGTAGCGCCGTATCAGTTCCTTTGAAGCCAGATTCCGTAACCCGAATCCGGGTCTCCGACAACCCAATACAACTTGTATGGCTTCGAATGACCTGCCAACTCAAGAAATGAATAGGAGCCAGACTCACAAGAACCGGCCGCTCCATTTGAAGTGACGTTGAGACCGATCTGCTGGTCGTCATCTGGCCCGGTCCAGCTCCCCTCCCCTGAAAGAGAGCAGGAGGTCTCGCCAAACTCTAACGGCAAATTCGCCACCGCCATTGATCCATCAGATTCGAGCGTTAGGTTTGCAGCTGGTAGCTCATTGCTTGATCATGCAAATGTCGTCCAGATTCTAAATACTTGCCTACAACGTCTGAACGCGGCGGGGAGTGCCAAGTCCGATTCCAAATAGCCGGGGGTCCAATGATCGCACCGGCAAGACCATTCCCCATAAAAAACATCATCAAGAGGAGCGGCTGCGCCAGGATCAACAGCGGAGGAATCAAAAGCAGCCACCAGTTCGAAAGCTGTCTGCCGAAGAGTTGCATGGCGAAAGTCTACTTCAGGCGACGAAACATTCACTAGAGTCGGCGTTAAGCACCCAACTCCTTCCCCACCAAGCCGGCGGCCTGTTTGAGAATGGTTTCGGGGCGGATTGTAGGCAAGTGTGACATTGACGATTGTTTAAAGACTGTTATTTCCATGCCCCGCCGCGAGCTTCGCGGCGGAGGTACTGGCCGCGGCCGGGTTTGCCGATGAACTTGCCGCCAGAGACGATCAGTTCGCCGCGCGAATAGACGTCGCGAGCATTGCCCCGCACCTTGAAGCCCTCAAACATCGAGTAGTCCACGCGCATGTGATGCGTCGCGGCTGAGATGGTGTAAAGAGCGCCGGGATCCCACAGCACAAGGTCCGCATCGCTGCCTGCTGCGAGCACACCCTTTTTCGGATACATGCCGAAGATGCGCGCTGGGGCGGTGGAGACGAGTTCGACGAAGCGGTTGATGGAGAAGTTACCCTGCCCTACGCCGTGATGATGCAGCAGCTGCAACCGGTTTTCGATGCCCGGGCCGCCGTTGGGAATCTTGGTGAAGTCATCTTTGCCGAGCGCCTTCTGATCTTCGAAACAGAACGGGCAATGATCTGTCGAGACGACCTGCAGATTGTCTTTGCGCAACCCCTCCCACAGTTTTGGCTGGTTGCGCTTCTCGCGCAGCGGAGGAGTGAAGACGTACTTCGCGCCCTCCCAACCCTTATCCGTCATATCGTCGTTGAGCATGTTGTCTTCGAGCGAAAGCAGCAGGTATTGGGGGCATGTTTCGGCGAAGGCGGGCAGACCGCGATCGCGCGCCTCGCGGACTTGATTCAGTGCGTCTTCGCTAGACAGGTGCACGATGTACACGGGGACACCGGCCATTTCTGCCATGGCAATGGCCCGATGCACCGCCTCGGCCTCGGCCGCCGTCGGCCGCGTCAATGCGTGATAGATGGGCGCGGTCTTGCCCTCGGCCAGCGCCTGCTGGACTATGGCGTCGATGACCGACCCGTTCTCAGCATGCATGCAGATCAGCGCGCCGTTTTTCGCCGTCTGCCGCATGGCTTTGAAGATCGTCGCGTCGTCAACCATGAGCACGTTGGGATACGCCATGAACAACTTGAAGCTGGCCACTCCCTCACGCACCATATCGT
>NZ_JBARMD010000137.1:0-8042 GCF_049802275.1 Occallatibacter sp.
ATACCCTCGAACCCGATCCGGATAATGCCGGCGTGGGAAGCTTTCGAAGCCAGTTTGGCCAACTTCTTCCACTCCCAGCACAGACACTCTTGTTTCATGAAAGTGAGAACAAGGGATGCGTGCGCGCCAATCTCCTTCGCGGCAAATCGGCGAAAACTCCTCACCAGGATTGTCGGCAAGGATGTTCCGGCTCGCTAGAGCCCCCCTCTGCTCGATGCTTTTCGCTTCTGCACTCGGCGGATCCTGTGCATCGGCTCAAAACGCAACCCCCTCGCCCGCAAACGCTGCCGCACCGCAGGAGCCAACCACAGGCTCTACCCAGCAAAAGCCGGATCGCGTCACAACCACGGTCGTCGTTCATGGCGATGTCAAAGACAACTACCTCTCGGACAACGCTTCCGGCGGCAGCCTGGACAACACGCCGATCCGCGAGACACCGCTTTCCGTTATCGCACTCTCCAGCGCCCTGATGAGGGATCAGGTTTCGCGCTTGCTTTCAGACGTGGTTAAGAATGACGCATCGGTTGGCGAAGATTACGCGCCCGTTGGCTACTATGGTGACTTCCAGATTCGTGGCTTTCCCATTGATCTTGCGACAGGCCTGCAGATCAATGGCATGACCATCGCCGGCGAGCAGGATGTACCTCTCGAAAACAAGCAACGCGTCGAGATTGTAAAAGGTATTGCCGGACTCGAGAGCGGAGTGGCCTCATCGGGCGGCATGATCAACTACGTGACCAGCGAACCCTACCCCGGCCAGCGTCCGACAATCGATCTGGCTACGGATCAACGCGGCACTGCGTATGGCGCTACGCAGTTCGCCGTCCCGGGGCTTCATGGCGGATCAGGCCTGTTCATCACCGCTGCGGGCGAAGACATCCACACCTATGTCGAGGGCGCTGACGGATGGCGCGGCATGGGAGCGGCAGACGGGCGCTGGCAGCTCGGAGCCAACACGCAGCTCATGACCGACTTCGAATATCAACACAAGGTCGAACGCTCCGAAGCTGGATATCAGTTGCTCGGCGGTACGACCGTGCCCGCTCCCGTTTATCCCTCCGTGATGCTCGGTTTCCAGCCGTGGTCAAAACCGAATACCTTCGACGCCTTCAACACTGGTGCGCGCCTCGAACGCAAGCTTGCTGCAAATTGGAATCTCCGTTTCGCGGGCTCCTACAGCCACTCCCTCATCGACGACAACGTCATCTGGCCCTACGGTCCGGCACTCGATGCAGACGGCAATTCCCTTTGCCCCGCCTCGCCCTACTACTTCTTCTGCCCCGATGGCAGTTACGAAATCTACGACTACCGCAGCCCCGGTGAATTGCGCATCGATGCCCTCGGAGAAGCCCTGGTGCAGGGCCACGTCACCACCGGCAAGGTTAGCCACGACGTGGTCGGCGGCGGCTCACTCTTCCACCGCACCGTGGATCTATCGCCCACGGTCGTGTACGCGCCCCTAGGCGTCGAAAACGTCTATCAACCAAATATCTCCTACGCCCCGGAAGACCCCTACGAACAGGCCGGCCCATCCACGCTCGCCGACTTCGATCACCAACTCTCCGGCATCGTTCAGGAACGCGCTCATCTGCCCGGCAATATCGTCCTGCAGGCAGGCGGCCGCATCGCGCGCGTCACCGATTTCAATTACACCGAGCCTCGAACGTCATGGCTGCCGCAGTATGGGGCCACCTACTCACCCCTGCACGATCTCACCCTCTACGGCAACTACGGCGTCCTTCTTTCTCTCGGTCCGCAGGCTCCCTGGTGGGTCGACAATGCAAACGCATTCCTGGCTCCCTTCATGACGCGTCAGACTGAGATCGGCGCGAAATACGAGCATGCGATTCTGCTGACCGCCGCGATTTTCAGAATGCGCCAGCCCTTCTTCTACCCCAAGATCATTGCAGGCCCCGACGCATTCTGCCCCACCGGCAATCCCGGCGACCAGTGCTTTGAGCCTGAGGGCCACGAAACCCACGACGGCATCGAACTGAATGCGCAAGGCAAAGCTGCAAACTGGATCCAACTCAGCGCTTCGGCCGCAGCCCTCCGCGCCATCTCAAGCGATACCGGCACACCTTCCTTCGACGACAAGCAGGTCATCAACGTTCCTCGTTTTCACTCTGCGATCTTCGCGGACGTCCTGATGCCCCATGCACGGGGGCTGCACGTGATGCCCGGATGGAGTTACACCAGCCGCAAGGAAGCCACTCGCGACGACACTGTAAGCGTCGGCGGCTACAACCTGTTCAACCTCGGCGCACGCTACACACCCGGCGGCGAAAATGGCCGCCTCACCCTTCACCTGTACGCCGATAACATCCTCGACAAGCGGTATTGGAAAGACACGGGAGCAAGCTATGGTGATACCTTCCTCCATCAGGGTGCGCCCACTACGGTCAGGCTTGCTGCCCATTACACGTTCTAGCAGATAGTGACGCAAGGAATTGAGTTGAACGAGACAGCAAAAGCTCACGGATTGGACGGCTCGCTGGTCCAGCCTGACTGGCCACCGTTGACGCTCGACGAGGTCAGCACTCTTCTCGCGAATATACCGTCCGCCGGCGATCCACTCGAAATCTTGTCCGCGAGCCCGCGGCCGTTCTCGGCCGCGAGCATCGTCAGAACGCGCCGTGAAAAAGTGTTTGTCAAACGCCACGCGCGCGCGGTCCGCAATGCCGAAGGCCTCATGGAAGAGCATCGCTTCATGGAGCATTTGCGCGCGAACGGAGTTGGAGTGCCCCCCATCTTCGCAGCCGACTCCGGCAATACCGCGATCGAGATCGGCGAATGGACCTACGAAGTTCACGGAATCGCCGCAGGCCTGGATCTATACGAAGACGCAATTTCGTGGACTCCGTTTCAATCAGTGGAGCACGCGAGTTCCGCGGGTGAGATGCTGGCGCGCCTGCACCTCGCCGCCGAGAGTTACGGCGCGCCGGCAAGGAAGCCGCGCCCGCTTGTCGCGAGCTTCACCATCTTTGCATCGCAGGACGCCCGAGAAGCGCTCGAGCAATATCTCGCAGCACGCCCGGAACTCGATCAGGATGCCCAGACGCGCAGCGACTGCGAAGAGGCACTCACTCTGCTCGCGCCATTCCATGACGAACTGAAGCCAATTCTGCCGTCGCTTCATCCGCTCTGGACGCACAACGACTTGCACGCCTCTAACCTTTTCTGGAGCGACACCACCCCTCACGCCCGCGCCACCGCAATCATCGATTTCGGACTAGCCGATCGCACCAATGCTGTCTACGACATTGCCCAGGCTATCGAGCGCAATATTGTGGTGTGGCTCGTCCTTATGCGCGACCCTAAATGCGGCGAAGAAGTACCCGTGCACCTGGACCACCTCCGGGCCATGCTCGACGGCTACGAGCAAGTCCGGCCTCTCAGCGAGGCTGAGGCCGCTGCGCTCGCGCCCATGCTGGCCCTAAGCCACGTGGAGTTCGCGCTCACCGAAGCCCACTATTTCCTCGGCGTGCTGCACTCAGCAGAAAAGGCTCGCGTCGCCACCAACGATTATCTCGTGGGACATGCGCAATGGTTTCGCGGCCCGGGCGGGCGAAAGCTGCTCGATCCCTTACGCCGCTGGGCCGAGGCGCGCGAAGGCCAGGCGGTGCGCGCATGATCCTTATTACGATTGCCCACTATCTCGCCGCAAACTGGGTCGAACTCGCCGGCTTCATCACCACCGCCGTCGGCATCTGGCTTACTACCAAACGACTTCTCATCTGCTGGCCCGTCGTTCTTGCCGCCGACATTCTCTATCTCGTCGTCTTCTATCGTGCCCGGCTGCTTTCCGACGCGCTGCTCCAGATATTCTTCATCGCCTTCACCCTCTACGGCTGGTGGCACTGGTGGCGCGGCGTGCGCGAAGAAGGTGAAGTGCGCGTAGCTCCCCTGGCACTGTCGAGCCTCGTTATAGCGCTGGTTGTCGGAATCGCCGGCAGCTTCGTGCTCGGAGAATTGGCAAAGCGGCTCCATGCAGCACTTCCTTATCTCGACGCCGCACTCACCAGCTTCAGCCTCGTCAGTAGCTGGTGGCAAGCGCGCAAACACATCGCCAACTGGTGGCTTTGGATCGTGGTCAACCTCGTTTACATCGGCGAGTACATGTATAAGGACCTGTGGCTCACCGCCGTCCTCTACGCCGGCCTCGTCGGTTTGGCCATTCTTGGCCTGCGCGACTGGCAGCGCGCCGCGCGCTCCACTCAAACCGCGGCCTGCACCACGTTGCGCAGCGGTTCTCCAGCCATATAACGCCGCAGTTCGTCGGCTGCAATCTTCAATGAACGCCGCGCAAACTCCGGACTTGACCCGCCTACATGCGGCGTGATCAGCAGGTTCGGGCATGTCCAAAGCGGATGCCCAACGGGCAAAGGTTCAGGATCTGTCACATCCAGCGCCGCACGAATCCTCCTGCTTTGCAACGCCTCGACCAGCGCGTGTGTGTTCACAATCGGTCCACGAGCAGCGTTTACCAGCAACGCCCCTTGCTGCATCACCGAGAACTGCCGGGCATCAATAAGCCATCGCGTCTCCGCCGACGACGGCAGAATCAGCACGATAACCTGGGCCTTAGATAACAAGGCATCGAGTTCCGCCACCGAATGTACCTTGGGATCTTCCCGCGCCGTCCGCGCAATCCGAATCAACTCCACGTGGAACGGCTGCAGCATCCGCTCGATCTCCTTGCCGATCGAGCCGTAACCCACCAACAGCACCGTCTTCCCCGTCAGTTCTTCGAGCATCACCGGCGGATAATGCACCCGTGAATCGCCCGTGATCTGCGCGTATTCCGCGCTCGCCTCAAACCGTCGCTTCCACTCTCCCGACCGCTGGACATCGAGAAATAACGGGAAGTGCTTCAGCATCGCGAGAATCGCGGACAGGGTCCACTCCGCCGTCGAAATATTATGCGCCCCGCGCGCATTGCAGATGGTGACGTGCGGCCCGACCGCCGCAGGAATCCATTCCGTTCCCGCCATCAGCGACAGCACAAGCTTCACGCCGCGCAGATGTGGAAAGATCTGCGTGTTCTTCGTCGGATAGGGATCGGGAATCCACACTTCGATCTCGACATCGTGGTCAAGATCGCGCGGCAGACGAAGCAGCTCGATTCCCGGCGGAAATTCGGAGAGCAGTTCGGCCGATATATTTGCTGAGTATCCAACACGAAGCATAGGCAAAGAAAAATGCGCGGAGATTTGTGATTCTGCCTCTATGCTACATGCTATGCGGTCCAAACTGCGGCACGAACGCTTCGCCAAAATCCATCATGCTGTAACTGAGGAGTTTTTCCGTTCGCTCTCATGCGATTGACTAAAGACAGAACGTGGTCGCAACAGCAGCTGGCGGTCAAACTGCGCGTTGACGGCACCACCCAACAAGGCCTGCTCAACTGGGAGCGCAGGCGGCTCTTCATCGACGCAGCCAAGACTGCTATCGCGGCCGCTCTCTGCTGGTGGATCGCGCTTCGATTTGGCCTGCACGACGGCTACTGGGGGGCCATCAGCGCCATCATCGTCCTCCAGTCCAACTTTGGCGCCACCATCTCCGCCTCGCGCGATCGTATCCTTGGCACCCTCATCGGCGCGGCTTTCGGTTTCGCCTTTTCTCTCTACGGAACACTTCCGTGGAACTTTATTCTCGCCGTAATATCCGCCGTCATTCTCTGTGGACTCCTCGGTCTCCGCAACAGTTCGCGTCTTGCCGGCGTCACCATCGCGATTGTGATGCTGGTGCAGTCAACCGGCGCCCATTGGTTGCTTGCCTTGCACCGCGTTGGCGAAGTGTTTTTTGGCATCGTTGTCGCAGTCGCTGTTGCCACCCTGGTCTTCCCCGATCGCGCCCGCCTGCGACTGCGCGATGGCCTCGCCCAGGAGTTCCTCGTGCTCAATGCCTTCTTCGAAGCTATTTTGGAAGGATTCCGCGGGCATCCCGCAGAGAACCTTGCAGAACTGCGCGAAGATGTTCTCGCCATGCTGCGCGCCAATAACGCACTTTTAGAAGCGTCGCGTAACGAACCCTCCGGCGGTCCCGGCTGGCGGGAAGGCCTTGGAATGCTGGCACAGTTTGGCCGCACGATATTCGATGCCCTCGTAGCCCTTGAACTCGCCGTCCGTGAAAGCCGTGAAGACCATTACGCACAACAACTCGAGCCTGAGCTTGGCGGTCTCGTGGCGGATATCCAATCAGGATTTCAATACCTGGCAAAGTGCATTCACGCCTGGCGCTTTCAGATCGCGCCGCCGAATCTCAATCTCGAAGAAGACATCGCGCAACTCGAAGACCGCATGGCCAGAGTGCGCCACACCAGTTCGAGTTTCTCTCAGGCTGAAATCCTGCGCACCTACGCAGTCCAGTTGCACCTCAAGCAGATCGCCCGGCTGCTGCGCGCATCGCGAGTCGAAACCAGCCGCGCCATGGGCGAAGCACAAACCAAAGAGAACTAACCGAGGAACTTGCGCAATGCCTCCGCGCAATCTTCGATCTCCTTTGTCGTGATCGCATACCCGAACCGGAGATGGCCTTCTCCCTGGGCCCCAAACACCGACCCCGGAATCGTCGCAATGTGCGCCTTCTCGAGCAGAATCTGCGCTGCTGTGCGACTGTTCTTGTGAATCTTCTCGGCATTTGGGAATGCATAGAAGGCCCCGGCGGGCGGCTCGCAATTCAGCCCGACTTCGTTGAGAGCTCCGACCAGCAGATCTCGGCGCTTCCGATACTCTTCGCGATACGCAACGATCTCCGACTCGGGCGTCTTGAGCGCATGAATCATCGCCTGCTGCACAAAGGTGGTCACGCCATTCGTCGAGTAAAGGACTATTTTCCGCAGCGCGGTCATGAAAGGTTCCTTGGCCACCGCGTATCCCGCACGCCATCCCGTCATTGCATACGTCTTTGAGAACGTGAAGCACGTGATGGTGCGTTCCGCCATTCCCGGTAGCGATGCAATGGACACATGTTCGCCGTCGTACACCAGATCCTCGTATGCCTCATCGGCAATCACAATCAGGTCTCGCTCGCGAGCGAATGCCGCCACTTCCTCCGCCTCGGAACGCGTAAACACAAGCCCGCTGGGATTTTGCGGCGTGTTGTAGTAAATCGCGCGCGTCTTGGGTGTTGAAAACTGCTCCAGCGTCTTGCGAATCCCATTGCGCCGCGCCGTCGCGGTCGACACCGACAACGGACGCGCCTGCGTCCCCGTCACCAGGTCGGCAATCGGCGTCCAATAAGGCGAAAAGACCAGCGCGTCATCGCCCGGATCAAGCACGCTTTGAAAGGCGCCGTACAAAGCCTGCGAGCCGCCCACAGTCGCAATTACCTCATCGGTCGTCGCGTTGATCCCATTCTTCGCGGCAAGCTTTTCCACCAGCGCCTTACGCAGCGGCAGCACTCCCGATGACGGCGCATAATGCGTGTAGTTCTCCACCAGCGCCTTCATCGCCGCATACTTGATCCCTTCCGGTGTCTCGAAGTAAGGCTCGCCGCCGTGCAGGGAATGCACCTGCAGTCCCCCCGCCCGCATCTCCATAACTTTGTTGCGAATCTGCACGATATCAGAGAATCCAACCTCATCCAGGCGCTTTGCAAGGCGGATCCCACTTGGTTTCGTCATGGCCTAGGGTCTCTCTTTCGCACACAGTTTTGACTACGGGTGTTTCCAGAATATCCGATGACTTAGAGTGCGAGGCAGAATGTGAGATTCAGTGATGATGCGTTTCAAATTCAGACTGGAAGCAGATTTGTATAGACCGCCATCCCCACTACGGCATCCACTCCCATCGCATCCAGCTCATCGATTTCCTGCTGGCATCGGATTCCCCCGGCCACAATCAGTTGGCGCGCCGTCAATCCACGCAATCGTGAAGCGACGTTGATCGGGAACCCCTGCATCAGTCCTTCACCATCCACGTGCGTGTACAAGTATCCGGCCACATGGAGATCCAGTTGCGGAATTGCCTCGTCCGGCGTCAACGCCACCTGCGCCTTCCATCCCTTCACCGCGATGCGCCCGTTCTTGGTGTCGATTC
>NZ_JBARMD010000138.1:0-12669 GCF_049802275.1 Occallatibacter sp.
GTTTGCAATCTATTGTTGGGAATGGAACCCCTACCCTGTACATTCCTTCCCCCTAAATTCCACAGAGAAGACTTACGTCCCAAGTGAGCTTTTGACGCCCCATCGCCCTCAAGGCATTGGCACTTTCCAAAGGGCTCAGTAACACATTTCACTCAGTTTCCGGAGGTCAAGCGCCATGCTTCATCGACGTACCCGAAGTGTATTCGCCACTATTCTGGTAGCAGTTGCCGCAGTGGTCGCCTTTCCCCTGAACAGCCTAGCCCAGACATTTCGCGGGGGTATCAACGGAACCGTAACAGATCAGTCGGGCGCAGTTGTCCCCGGCGCGACAGTAGAAGCCACGGATTCTGCAACGGGTGTTTCACACAAGACCATCACTTCCAGTGCCGGAGAGTACAGCTTTCAAGACATGCAACTCGGCAAATATGTCATCAAGGTGTCCACGGTCGGATTCAAGCCATCGCTCGTGAAGGACGTGCCGGTAACAGCGGGTGTGATCTACACATTGCCGGTGAAACTCTCGATCGAAACAACTGGTGAAACGGTCGAAGTTTCTGCTTCGAGCCTGGCGCTCGATACCACTTCCACGACACAGACGACAGTGATTCCGGAAACCACCGTGCAGAACATTCCACTGAACGGCCGCGATTTCACCCAGATGATCGGCATGGCACCTGGCTTTGCAGGATATGCCCTGGGCGGTTTCGGATCAGTGAATGGAACGCGTGGAAACCAGGTCAACTGGCAGATCGACGGCGCCGACAACAACGACTGGTGGCATAACATTCCCGCTGTCAATCAAGGCGGCGTCGAAAACATCGCCGGCGTCACGCTGCCGATTGACTCCATCGAAGAATTCAGCCTTCAGACCCAGTCTTCCGCAGAGGTGGGTAGAAATCCGGGTGGAAGCGTAAACCTGGTCACCAAATCCGGCACGAACGCCATTCACGGCTCCGCTTATTATTACGAACGCAACCAGGCGCTCGCGGTGACCAATCCGTTCAATACTCTGGGCGATTTGCCACTTGAGAATGTGCAATGGGGTGCTTCGCTGGGTGGACCGTTATGGAAGGATCACACCTTCTGGTTCACCAACTTTGAGAAGCAGAAATTCAACATCGCGACCGGCAACTCTGGCCTCGAGCCAAACCAGTATTACCAGGCCGCCGCACTTCAGTTGCTGAGCGATGCCGGTGTCCCCGTCAATCCCGCAACCCAGCAACTGCTCACCATTCTCTGGCCCGCCAACCTCCTCGCCGGAACTACGCCGGGCTTCTTCCAGTCGGCGGCGCCCGAATTCGGTTACAGCTACAACGGCGTGGCGAAGATCGATCACACATTCAACTCAAGGAACAGCATCTACGTGCGCGCCTTTATGGGGCAGGGCAATCAGACCGCCCCGGTGGGAACCACAGACATCAATCCCTACTTCTTTGAAATCGGTCCCATCCACGTCTACAACTATTCGGCCGGCTATAACTGGGTGATCTCTCCCTCGATCACCAACAGCGTCACGGCCGCCGTGAACTATTTCCACCAGACGTTCTCTGACGCCAACCCGAACTTTGCCAGCGTCCCTGAAGCCGGTTTTGTCACTGGTTCTCGTTTCCCGAACGCGCCCAATATCCTGATTGGCAATGATTTTGAGCCCACGGGCAACACGCCTCCCGAAGGCAGGCAGGACATCACGGGAGTCATCGACGACGCGCTCAATATCGTCAAGGGCAAGCACCAGTTTCGTCTGGGTGGCGAATTCCGTCGTGCCCAGGTCGATGAGTTCTATTGGCGCCACTCCAACGGCAATTACCAATTCCTTGGCGGGCAAGGACCGAACGGAGACGGTTCCACGTCGTGGAATACGGACGATCAGGACATCGCTGCACTCGCTGACTTCCTCGCCGGTTACCTGACCAAGGCCTCAATCGCCGTAGGAAACCCAGAGCGCCTGGTCTTTTCTTATGGGTACACCGCCTTCGCCCAGGACAGCTATCAGGCCACGACTAACCTGAACTTCAACTTTGGACTGCGCTACGACTTCATGCAGCCGATGCACGACAGCAAGAAGGACCTTTCGGTCTTTCGGCCGGGACTCACAACGACCGGCATCGCTTTCCAGGGTGCGGACATCAGCAACATCTATGCACCCACCTACACCAGCTTCAGCCCGCGTTTAGGCTTCAGCTACAGTCCTCCGGGGTCAAAGGCGACCGTGATTCGTGGAGGCGCCGGAATGTTCTTCGATACGCCGAATGCAAATCCATTCCTCGACAATCGCCCCGGAAACTCGGCTCCTAACGGACTGGAAGGCAATCCAGGCGGCTCCAATCCGGTATACACACTGACCACAGAGGCCAGCGAGGGAAGCCCGGCTTTGATCGTCCCGGGTGAAGAGATTATTCCGACTTCGAACCTCTCGTGCACCATCAATCCCTGTGGTGTTTTCAGCGTCGACAAGAATTTCCGCTCGCCCTACAACATCAACTACAACCTCCAGATCGAACGACAGGTCGGGAAAGCCTTCTTCCAACTCGGGTATGTCGGAAGCCAGGGACGCAAGCTCCTGAGCCTTCTGAATATCAACCAACCCTATCTGGGCGGGGCCCCGGGCGCCTACGTGGGAGACGGGACCGAGTTCGGCGGAAACTACTACTCCGACATCAACCAGATCGAGAGCATTGGCACTTCAAATTACAACTCGCTGCAGGCCGTTTTCCGCACCTCAAGCTGGCACGGTGTGCTTGGCCAGGCGTCATACACGTGGGGTCACAATCTCGACGAAGTGACCGCGTATCGCGGCGCGCTGCCGCAGGACAGCTACAACTTCAAGGGCGACTACGGCAACTCGGACTTCGATACGCGGAATGGCTTCAAGGGTTACGTGAACTATGCGATTCCCGCAGCGCCGACGATGAAGTTGCTGACCGGAGGATGGGAACTCAACACCGCTTTCGCCTTTAACGGCGGCCAGCCCATCACTGTCTACAACGGCGATGACACGAGCGGCACCAACGAATACACCCAGCGCGTCAACCGTGTCTCCAATCCGTTCCAGGGAGTGAGTCATAGCATTCAGACCGTGAACGGCAACAAATTTGTGCAGTGGTTCAATCCGAACGCCTATGTTGAACCGCCCGCGAACACGTGGGGAACTGAGGCCCGCAACAGCATCTATGGACCCGGTTTTGAAGATGTCGATCTCTCGGTCATCAAGAATACAAGATTCCCGATTAACGATTTCCCGGTCAACGTGCAGTTCCGCGCTGAGATGTTCAACCTGTTCAATCACGTCAACCTTGCCAGCCCGGCCTGCACCCAACTCTGCAACGACTACTTCGGTGGCAGCAGCTTTGGCAGAAGTGGATCCACCATCGGATCCGGAAACTTCTCGCCAGGCATCGGTCCCGGTGAACCCTTCAACGTGCAGTTGGCCATGAAGATCCTGTTCTAGCAAAGGTCTTCGTCTCACAGCTTGTTTGAACCAGAAATGCCGGTCGCCCCAAGCGGCCGGCATCGGAGATTGTGTCATTCGGTTGGAAGCTATTTCCGGGAGAGACTCATCATCCTATCTCTGTCTAATGAAGAGTACAGTCGGAGTCCCGTTCTTCATTGAACTCACTAATCGCACATTTTCTCGCTTGTCGATATCGAACTTCGATCCACTGACAACTCCCATGTAGGTCTCCGCCACAGTTTCCGGGTCAACCTTGAACGAGTGCGCGGCGCCGTTTTTATCGCTCACTGAGAGCGTGCGATCGTGTCCGTTCCAATTCGAAACTTCGCCCGTTATCGATGAAAATGGTCCCGCTCCGAGACTCCTTACAGCAACGGCAGTCCTGTTTTCTTCGGTTCCAAAATAGAAAACAATCACGTACGCTCCCTGTTTATCGAAGTTTTTTGCAGCGACGGTATCCTCGGCAACCTTCTTATCGAAAGCTACGTGTTTCGCGGACGGGGATGTCACTTTAAAAGTACTGTTTGAGCCGTTGTCTTGAAGCAATGTGATAGCTCCTTGGGAAGTGTCGATCGAACTCACGGATCCAGTGACTGCGTGAACAATCTCTTGTGATGCCGCTCCACGGGAAGCAAGGAAAAGTGAACCGACCACAACAAACATACGTGCGTAGGTCTTCAGCATTGTCTCCTCCATTTGTCGTAGATTTTGGATTTTACGAATAGGATTCTTCGGTACATATCCAAACCTTGTGTCGCATTAGTGAACTCGACAAGCTTCTATCCAGCCGCGGAGAAAATCGAGAAGAGCCCCCGGAGGCTTGATCCATGCATCGGCGAGAGTGGGACAGAACTCTTCTCTAACCAGAATGTTCAGACCCCTGTGAGTTAATGCTCCAAATGCATCCTCATCAGTTGCATCGTCTCCGAGATACACCATTGCCACATCTGGGCCCATTTCGTAGAGAATCGACCGGACGACATCGCCTTTATCTTTCTTGGCAGGCCGGATCTCGATGCCACCCTCAAACGGAGCGAGGCGAAGATCGTCTCTGTCGGGAATCATTGACCAAATCCGACGCATTTTTCGCAAGACGTGTTCCTTAATCGATTCCCTCCCGCGCCAGTGGATTGCAATGGCGGCAGTTTTGCGTTCCGCAAAACTGGACAGACCCTCGCATGCAATTAGCTTGCTAGCAGTCTCGATAGCTGCCAGCAAGCGTGGGTCAATCCTCGCAATCTCATATGAACCGTCGGCTCTGAGTCTCTCCAGTCCGTGACAGCCCCATACCTCAACTCTCGTCAACTTCAATAGTCTCGGGATTTCACATGCCCGGCGGCCGGTGACGATAGCCAGGCGTGTGTCAGTCTCGCGTTGAACACGATTCAGAGTGCTGGAAATGTCGGGATAGGGGTAAGCCTCCTCAGGATTACACCTGAAAGGCGCAAGCGTGCCATCGTAGTCCAACAGCAAGGCGCGCGCGCGGGCCTTGGACGCCCGTGAAAGAAAAGCGGCAATTCTCATGTTCGCCGCTGAAGGATCGAGTGATTCGCCGTCGTGCATCGCATTTTCCTTTTTGGAATTGCCGAAACCAATGTCTTGACGGAACCGGTGGGTTCGCGTCACAAGAAAGGATTCCGTCCAAGCGGGAAAACGCTCTAGCAGAGAAGGCAGCAGGGGACATCAACCAGGCATACTCGTCGCAGGCGCTGTGCATCGCTGCTTGTCAGCGCGATAGCGACAAACGCCGGTAGAACGCAAACAATAATTTGCACGCTGAACGAGAACATCGCGAGGATGAGGCTTAACCACTGCTGAGCACGCAATGCAGTCGGCAGAACGTCGACCAGAGGAGAGATAAAGATAGCGATGATGAACAGAATGACAATAACGACAAGCGCAATCGTGACGATCCTGTTCATTCCCACGGAGTATAACATCTACTTAATGTCCGATGAAAGCTGCTCAATTCATTCGTGCTTAGCTGCTCTGCCTTGCGGCTTTTCGATTCTCTGCAGCCTTCTTGGCCTGATGTCGGCGGGCCATCACGGGTAAACAGGAGTTTTCGGATCGCTTCCAATGATCTGCCCTGGAGATTGTGACGCAAAGAGCAAAGGTTCCCATCCATGACGCAGTTTCATCGCGGCGTTGGTGGGAAAGTCCATCCCATCAATGACTTCGGTCGCTTTTAAGAATCCATTCGGGCTATTCCACGTTTCAAGTCGCGATAACCGGCATGCGAAAGCCGAATCTACTGGGCAGCGGACGGTGCGGCACACTTCGCTTCGATTCCGGACGGTAGTGCCATCTTGTTCACCTTGCAGTCACCAACAAACAACACCTCGTTCATTCCACGGGTCTGGCGAAAATCGACTTTCGAGTAGTCATTGTTGAAGAGAGCGACTCCTTCGAGCGATTGACCATCAGGAGTTGTACCCGGCGATGCGGGTTCGTGATTCCATAGTTTGGCTAAACCGTGGCTGGCGCTATCGAGTTCCCAGGTCTTCGTCAGAACGTATGCGTATTTGTCAGATTCGGAGTCCTCTCGATAGAACTGACCTGGATTCATCAGGAAATTCGAAAAGGATTGATCCTGTGGTGGTCGTTTGGCCCTCGTGAAGGTCTTTACCACCCGGTAATGTTCATCTCTCAACTGTGTGGCCAGTGCGACATCAATGGCGATCAATTGGCTCTGGTTTTTCTGGTTAGCCTTGGGCAACAGTCCGAAGAGAATGATGTCAAAGAATCGCTCGTCATTCACATTCGGCAATAACGCAGAGGTAATTGAGAGAGCTTGCGGACCATGCTGCTGGTCGTCCAGAAATGACTCCATCTCATACGCCCCCTGTATGGCGATGTCACTCTCTTTGGAAGAGACCTGCTGTACCGCTTTCCTCCACTCTGAGTCCCGCGTTGCCTGTGTCTCATCCATGTGCTGGCGATATTGTTGAGTAAACGAAAGGACGAAAGTCCCCGCCGTGATGATGAATGGCAGGAGCGTAAGCCAAAGCGGGCTACGATGACTCGCGCGTGCTCGTTTGGGTTTATGCGCAGCCCCATCCTGCGTTTTGCTTGATTGTTCAGCCTTGGGCTCGAGCCACTGGGCGGCGAGGTCGCTCATGGGACACCTCCACAGTCGATGTCCCATAGTGAGTTTTGGCGCCAAAGCGTTTCAGAGGGAAGTTTGTGCACACGAGTTCAAAGTCCGTGTCGTTCAACTCCAGCCGATACGAGTGAAAAGTTGCTGATTTCTACAGGTGCGCGGTCCGGATCCTCGCTGCGGGGGGGGAGTGCCCGACACCTGGAACTACGCGAAGCCCAAGTTGGGGAAGGTTTCCGTGCGCTGTCCGCGTCCTGGATAGACAAAGTCGAAAAAAACGATCCGGCATGCGCTGTGGATCACGGCGGGCCAGCGTTATCCGCGACGATCGTGAACACACTTGTGACTGTTCTTTCCGGCATGCATCCGTTATTATCCGGACGCATGATCGATCGACGCAGATTTCTTGCCACTTCTGCCGGATTCGCAGCGATGGCTGCCGTTCCGGGTGCGTCTCTCACGGCCGGCGACACAATTTCTCGCGAGGCCGGCGTCAAACTCAAGCTCGGCCTGAATGCCTTCTCGTTCAACGGGCCACTCCTCGCGGGCACGATGACGCTGGCCGATGCCGTGGATTTTTGCGCTACGAATGGCGTGGACGCGCTCGATGCAACCGGCTACTACTTTCCCGGTTACCCCAACGTCCCCACGGATAATTACATCTACGCCCTGAAGCGGAAGGCATTTGTGAACGGAGTCGCCATCAGCGGCACCGGGGTGCGAAACAACTTTGCTGTGGCGGACGAAGCTGCGCGCAAGCGTGATGTGCAGATGGTGAAGGACTGGATTGTTGTGGCCAGCAAATTGGGTGCGCCGGTGATTCGTGTATTTGCCGGACCGGAGCGGGCCGCCGGGTACACGTTCGACCAGGCGCTGGACTGGATGGTGTCTGACTTCAAGCAGTGTGCGGCGTTTGGCAGAGAACACGGCGTGGTCGTCGGGCTGCAGCAGCACAATGACTTCCTCAAGACTGCGGAGGAGACCATCCGCGTCATTCAAGCGGTAGATTCGGAGTGGTTCGCATCGATTCTCGACATTGGCAGCCTTCGCTCCGGTGATCCTTATGCCGAGATTGAGAAACTCGTGCCTTACGCTGTTTCCTGGCAGATCAAGGAGGAGGTGGGCCGCAACGGCAAGCCGGAGCCAACCGACCTTGCAAGGATCAAGGCCATCATCGATCAGCACGGCTACCGCGGATACGTGCCTTTCGAAGCGCTCGGTCCGGGAGACGCAAAGCCCAGGATCGTTCATTTCCTTGCAATGATTCGTGCGGCATTTGGGCTGCAAGGATCGCAACAAAGCACCTGAATGGATCGGCAGCGTATTGTGGACCCATATAGACTCGGCTCATTTTCGCAAGATGCCGATATACTGTCCGCATGAAAAACCAGATTTCCTCAAATTGCTGCTGGCATATTCGTGGGTACGATGGCACGACCGAGATATTCGATCAGAGCGTGTCGATTAGACAGATCACAGATAGCGGCATCAAGGAACTTCTGCGAGCATTAGTGGCCAAGAATCTGTCCCCTCATGAGCTTATTGGCGCATATGCAAAGCGAGGGACACAGGTTTCAAACGATCTCTTAGAGATTCGCAAAGAGAATCAACTTGAGAAAAAACGCACTCTCTACACTTGTGGAGCGAATCCTCACTACGCCGCTATCACTGAAACACGCGCCTGAGATCGATCTGAGGCTGATTGTAAAATCCGAGTTTCGGTTGCGTAGTCAGCAATTGAGAAGTAACAACTGATTAGAAACGCGCAGAGCCGGGCAATACGTAGTTTTCCATACTGCATTTCTCGACCGAGTGCGCCGGCGACGTCTCGCAAGTAACCCCTTCAACAAGTCTCTGGTAGTTTCGACAGTTGAACGGACCACATGGGGGGTCTAGTATCGAGGACGCTCTTTGCGAGGAGCGGTCGTATGTGCCGATTCAACAGAGCAGTGCTTTGGGGTACTCTATGCAGCACGCTTTCCCTTTGCGCCTGCAAGGGCTTCGTACCGAGTGATCCGCAGAGCATTCTATTCTCGGAGTTTAAGAGATCGGAGATCGTCGGGATTGTTGCGGGCTTTGGAACGACCTTCGCCGCCGTGCCGGACTTGATCGCAATGTTCAGGCGCAGATCCAGCGCGGGCATGAATCCGAGGATGGCCGCGATCATGTGCGTTTTTCAGGTCCTCTGGGTTTATTACGGTCTGTTGATCGTTTCAAGACCGGTGATCATATGGAACGTGATTGCCGTACTGGTCAATTTCCTGAGCGTTGGCGCGTACTTTTACTTTGTTCACAAAGAGAAAAAGATTTTGACAAAGAGCAATTAATAGCTGGCGCCCGGCCGGAACAAATTTGGCCCATGAAAATAGTGTCCTCTCGAACCAGCGAAAAGCCCCGTCCGAAGACGGGGCAAGACGGGGCTTTTCACCTTAGAAGCGACAACTTGTTTAGGAGAGATGGGTGAATGGCGCGCTCTGCAGACGTCGCGGCATTTTCGGCAGAACAAGGTCAGCGGCTGCTTTGCCGCTACTGCTCATCACCGCGGTGAAGTCCTTGCGGAAGGCCATCATTTCGTCCGGCGTGCCCACGGTGATGCGCACGCTGTCGGGCCATGCAGGCCAGATGCGGCCAACGTACATGTCCTTCGCAGCCAACGCCGCCTGTACCTGCTTGCCGGGTTTGCGCACGTCGAGCATGAAGCAATTGCTTTCTGAGGGCGTGCAACTGTAGCCTTGGCTCTTGAGCCACGCAATGGTCTCAACGCGCGTGTCGGCGATGATCTTCTTGCGCGTCGGAACCAGATCTGGATCGAGCAGGCTGGCCTTTGCGGCGGCCACGGCAGTGATGGGCAGCGCGTTCATTCCGCCGAAGGGAGTGATCTTCGCCAGCAGATCGGGACGGCCGATGGCGAACCCCATGCGGATGCCGGCCATGCCATAGAGCTTCGAGAAGGTGCGCAGGACGATAACGTTCTTGCCTTCCTTGACGAAGTCGATCGAGCGCGGTGCATCGCAAAGGTGGATGTATGCTTCGTCAATCAGGATCACCGTGTCCTTGGGCGCATTGGCGACGACGTACTCGATATCGCTGCGTGGTGTGCAGGTGCCGGTGGGGTTGTTGGGGTTGCAGATGTAGATGACGCCGGGATTCGATGCGGCGGCAAGCATCGCCTTGACGTCATGCTTGGCTTCGCCCTTCGGATCGGACAACGGCACCTTGAAGATCTGCGCGCCGCTTACCTTGGCTGCCCACATTGGCGCCTCGTAGCCGGGATCGGCGATTACCAGCGGCCGGTCTTTGCTGGTGAAGGCGAGAACGGTGAAGTGCAACGGCTCACTTGAGCCGGCGAAGGGAATGACTGACTCGGGGCTCAGGCCTTCCTGCTTGGCAAAGATTTCGGCCAGTTCTTCTTCGCCGTTGAACAGGTAGCGGCCGCCGCGCGGAACGATGGCGATGATTGCCTGGCGCGCGCCTTCCGACGGACCCATGGGGTTCTCATTCGCATCGATGTGGATGCCCTTGTTGGGATCGGCGAATTTGGGGCGGTCGGCGTAGGCGAGATGCGCCTCGGTAAGGATCGGCAGGCTGGCCAGCGCGGAGGCTCCAGCGGCGAAACGGAAGAAGCTGCGGCGCGAAATTCCGGTAGAAGCGACTCCCGCAGGAGCTAGAGGATCGACGGTCGGATACATCGGCAAGACTCCTTAGGTTGAGGATGGAATTGGACAGACAACCGCGCCGGGCGCGGGGAGACAAAAGGCCGGAAGCTGGAAGAATTGGGGAAGGGGAATCCCATATCCAAAGGTATCGTTCCGACGCGGCAAAGACAAGAAGGAAATACAGAGTTCACCTGTGCTGCGCTGTGCTCTTTTACAACCGTGCCTCGCCTCCGTATAACGCGGGGGTTGCATATGGTAGACTTCGACCCGGAAAACGTATCCCTTTGTATCGACTCGAATTCCCGCAGCCCGTCGATGTGGCGAGTTTGCGGTCAGGATATTTTTGTTTGAAGGCTTGACAACCCTTGGAGTAAACCCATTTACTTATGGGCGAACGTCCACGTCGACAGCGGATGTATTCACCCGATCATAGGTGACTCAATGCTTGCTTTGGTTCCAGGTTTAACAGCCGTTGGAATGCCACAAACACCCGCCGCACTGCTCGCGCTAGCCGCACCCTCGCTCGCGCATCTGAGCTGGCTCGACATCGCTATCATCGCGATCTACTTCGTGATGGTGATCTGGATTGGCTTCTATCTCAAGGGGCAGGCCAACACCAGCGAAGAATTCTTTATGGCCGGCCGCGAGATGACGGCGTGGATCGCAGGCCTGAGCTTCGTGTCAGCCAACCTCGGCTCCCTGGAATTGATGGGCTGGGCGGGATCGGCGTATCAATACGGCATCCTCGCCGCTCACTGGTATTGGATCGGCGCCATCCCCGCCATGCTCTTCCTGGGCATTGTGATGATGCCCTTCTACTACGTGTGCAAGACGCACTCGGTGCCCGGTTACCTCAAACTCCGCTACGGGCAGGGCGCCAGCACCGTTTCCGCCTTCTCGTTCGCGTTCATGACCGTGCTGATGAGCGGCGTCAACATGTTCGCCATGGCCGAGGTGATGAAGGTCGTGCTTGGCTGGAATCTGAACTTCTCCATCATCGTCTCGTCGCTTGCAGTGGCGGCCTATGTCGCGCTGGGTGGCTTGCGCTCGGCCATCTTTAACGAGGTGCTGCAGTTCATGCTCATCTGGGGCGGTGCGCTGCTTGTGCCGATCCTGGGCCTTGTGGAAGCCGGCGGGTGGAATGGATTCAAGGCTAAGCTGGCGCACAACATCGCTATCGGCGCAACAGCTCCCGGCGATTACACGCATATGTGGCGCAGCATGGGCCACTTCACCGATAACCCCATGGGTATCCATTGGACAGGCATTGTCTTCGGCCTGGGATTCGCTATCAGCTTCGGATACTGGACCACGGACTTCCTTGTCGTGCAGCGCGTCCTTTCCGCACACAACCTGCGTTCCGCGCGCATGGCCCCGATCATCGGATCGTTTTTCAAGATGGCCGTACCGTTCATCGTCATTCTGCCCGGTCTGCTCGGACTTGTTGTGCTGCAGAATGCAGACGGCAGCCTGATGCACCTTGTAGGGCAGAATCTCGTTACTCCAGGTTCTGGACTGCACAGCTACAACGAGGTTTTGCCGTTGATGATGGTGCGCTACATGGCGCCCGGACTGCTGGGCCTTGGTATCACCGCATTGATTGCCGGATTCATGAGCGGCATGGCGGGCAACGTCAGCGCCTTCTCGGCCGTGTGGACCTATGACATCTATCAGCCGCTGATCAAGAAGAATGCTCCTGACGAACATTACGTCACGGTGGGACGGTGGGCGACGATTCTCGGCGTCATTGTCTCCATCGGCACCGCCTACCTGGTGATGAGCGCGGCCGGCATCATGGACTACGTGCAGGCCCTCTTCAGCTTCTTTATTTCGCCTCTTCTTGGTGTGGTGCTGGTCGGCATGTTCTGGAGGCGCGCAACCAAGGCGGGCGGATTCTGGGGCCTGTTGATGGGCACGGTTACCTCGATCGGGCTTTGGGGGTGGGTGAAAGCTGATCCGTCGGCGTTGCGTTTCGTCGCGATTTCTCCGGATGCGAAGGACATGGCAGAAAACATGTATCGCGCATTGTGGTCCGTGATTGTGGCCATCCTTGTCAACGTGATCGTCAGCTTGCTCACGAAGCCAAAAACCCTGGCGGAACTTAACGGCCTTGTGTACGGCGCGACAAAGCTGCCGGAGGAAGAGCCGGTGCCCTTCTACAAAAACGAGTACTTCTGGCTGGTGATCGCCATCGTTTTGTTCGTCGTCCTCAACGTCTATTTCTGGTAAGGAGGCTGCATGCATTCCGGCCATATTTCAATCTGGTTTTTCATCGGCGTCCTGCTCACAGCATATGGAGCGATGATCTTTGGCTACGGGCTTTATGAGTTGGCTACGCACACGGTTGCCAATGTAAAACTCGCCGACCTGCACGCTCCCGTTTGGTGGGGAGGACTTCTATTGGTTTTTGGTCTTTTTTACAGTTTGCGTTTTCGCCCGGGCCGCAACGGTTAACGCGGCAA
>NZ_JBARMD010000139.1:0-1795 GCF_049802275.1 Occallatibacter sp.
GCCTGACGCCGATCACTCGGTTATTGCCGAGCTTCATTCTGATTAATGCCGATCAGAAAAGCACGCTTGCTCTTCACAACGCAATGCAGGCGCTGGCATCAGAAATGGCAGAACAGGAGCCGGGATCTGAAGTCGTCGCGAGCCGGCTGGCCGAGGTTCTGTTTATCCAGGTACTCCGGACGCATATCGCGTCGGGACCGGAACGCAACAAAGGATGGCTTCGTGCGGTTTTCGATCCTCAAATTGGCGCTGCCCTGAGTGCCATTCACGGCAGAGTGAATACACCGTGGACGGTCGAATCCCTGGCCGAAGCGGCGGGCATGTCTCGCTCCGCATTCGCAGCACGTTTTAAAGAGCTACTCGGACAAACGCCGCTGGAATATGTAACCGAGTGGCGAATGCAGAAGGCGATGCAGTTACTCGAACAGCGTGACAAGAAGCTCGTCGACGTCGCCCGGTTGGTCGGTTACGAATCTGATGCCGCGTTCAGTAAGGCATTCAAGCGAGTGGTCGGGGCCAACCCTGGTGAATACCTCAAACGTGGTTTTGAAGGCCACGGTCGTGCCGGAATGGCGGACCACGATCAGGCCCGGTAAACGCTCATGGCAACAGCGACCTCGAACGGCACCAAGGTCCCGTGATTCCAGTCGCCATGCCGACTTATGAATACTGATCCGCAGTATTGCCGATCGATGGCATCTCCAGGCTTTGGACGCCCAAACCTTTGAGAGCATTTCGCCGCGTCGAACAACTGATAGAAATGCCAGCTTTCGCGGATCGCAAGGTCATCAGCGCTATGGCTATTACCGATGGTGGGAACGCCTCGGGCCTACAGCCGAAAATCGAGTAAACAGAGGGTTGTCGATAATCCAGGCGCAGCCCTTTAATCTGCGTTCAGGTTCATCATCCGCTTCAAGTCTGGCCAGCGGGGGCTGGAGGTAAGGAGGTCGCCAAACTGCAGGGGAAATAGCCATGGCGCACGGGGATCGCGCTGCTCAATGGCCTTCTCATACCAGTCAGCGGCAGAATCGATATTCGCTAGAACGGAGTAATAACAAAAGAAGCCGCCGGGAACTCCAAAGGCCGTGCCGTCGCCGAGCTCTTTGAGCAAGGCTTGTGCTCGAATCTCTTCTCCTACGCGCTCATGCATTGCGGCAAGCCGGCCGATCACAGTCGGATTCCAGGACGCCAGTGATCGTGCCTTCTCTTCGTAAGCGATGGCTTCGGTCAGCCGATTCTGCTTTAGACAAGAGAAGCTCAGCCATGAATGGGCGATCCAAAAGTTCTCATCGAGTTGCAAAGCATCCCGAAGTATGGCTTCTCCCTCGGCGAATCTGCGGGAAGCCAAACAGAAGCTCCCCAAGGCTGACCGGCACAAAGCATTGAGCGGATCTTCCTGAAGTGCGCGCTTAATCCCCTCTTTCGCCTCTTCCATGCGCCCCAGTGATACAAGATAAAACGAACTATGGAGGTAGCGAATAAACGGTTGCATCTGCTCGCTGGCCATGACTATTTCGAACTCCCGCCCAGCCTCAGACCAGTCGTAGTCGAGCACTGCCGCCATTGCCAGAACACCGTGAACATCCGGTAGCGTTGACTCGATTTCCAGTGCCCGTCGTGCCGTCGCTTTCATTGAATCGGCTGCTTCCATTGGAGGGATCTGATTCTCGATAGCCAGGATGTAGAAGCACCATCCAAGATCGCTATGCGCCAATGCAAATCCAGGATCGAGCGTAATTGCTCTTTCAAGACATTCTCTGCCGCGTGCCGCCGACTCGGGGGTCCACCGCTGCAG
>NZ_JBARMD010000140.1:0-1863 GCF_049802275.1 Occallatibacter sp.
GTTCAAAGAGCGGCATACGCCGGGTGCGCAACAGGGCGGCGCCCCGCCCCTCCGCGATCACGCTGGCCATCTCGCCGGGTTTCAGCTCGTCGAGACTGCGCGGGTTCTGGCGGTCCTCGTAGCGAAAAGGGAGGTGGTAGAGCAGATCCTCGGCAGTCTGGATGCCCTTGGCGGCGAGCATCTCAGATACCTGCGGACCAACGCCGCGCACAAATTTGACTGGACTGTCGAGGCCGGGCACACTCAGGATGCTAACGCATTCCGGGGCGTCGCATACCACGCTAGCTATCAGGTAGGAGAATGTGCGCCGGGTAGCGAAAAAACGCAAAATGTTGCGCTGCTGAGGAGCGCAGATCTTAGAGCTCTTAGAACTCAGAAATCGCGTGCCGCGCCGTACGGACCTCGGCTGCGAGAACACGCAATACCCTGACAGCGAGCGAGGGTTCCGTGAGCATCAGACTATTGAAGTCTTCGCGGTTGACGAAGCCGAGCTCCGCGTCCTTCTCGGCATTGGCTGTCATGGTATAGGGCTCATTCCCGATTAGTGCCGGCAGGCCCAGTAATGAGCCGGGGCTGAGGGTGATCGACATGAGGCTCCCACCAGTGGGGGATTCCATAGCGAGACGGGCGCTCCCTCTGCGAAGGATATAGAGGCCGGCCGGTTTCCCTCCCTGCGCGAACAGGCAGCGGGGCTCGGTGCAAATCACCGTGGAAGAGCGCTTTTCCAAGGCCTCAACGAGTTCCTTTTCCGCAACGAACGAGGAAGAATCAAAATTCACGGAAGCACTCCAAAACGTATGTGTGGCCATACCGATCCCTGAAGAATCTTTGGAGATGATGATTCCATGGATCTAGGTGTGTTCCCTGTGACGCTTGTCACATCCGGCTGGTTGAACGAACTGCCCGCGTTTAAACCTTGGCTCCGGCTCTCCCTCACGAAAGTCTTGTAATTCGATTCCCATGAAAGGGGAAGAGTTGCGGCCAGTCAGGATTGACTCAGCCGGACAGAATTGACCTGGAATTCCCCTTCCGTCGCAGCCTCTCCCCTCTTCGGTTGTTCATCGCCTCGATGGCGTGGGTCTTATTTGTTCGTCGGCCGAAACGCGTCTTTTGTCGACGAACCGGCCGGGGCTCCCGGCGCTCGGGCAAACATCACGTAGAGGTCTTGCCCTGTCTTCTCCTCTTTCACAATCGTCCATCCAGGAGTGCGCTTTAAAAGATAAGCGACGGGCATCGCGTCGGTCACAAGGACGTGGTCGACGTTGTACTGATCGAAAACCTCAATCGTCCGCACCAAGTACATCGCCTGGAGATAGGCCGCCAGGACTCCGTGGTGCTCAAAAGTATCGAACCGTGAGTCGATGAAGTTGGGCTTCGATTTGAAGGTCATCATGCCGCCCATGGTGTCGTTGTTGAACGTGCGCCATGAGGGTTGAATTGAATCAAGTGTTTTCATCGGGAAAAAAGTGTCTAGTTTTGCGCTTAATTTCTTTTCGCTGGGGAAGATAAGCACGGAAATCACGACAACTGCGGCCACCATGACGGCATTTGCAACCGGGATTGTCTTCTGGTCCGACCCAAGATCGAGGCCCCGGCGAAAATCATCCGCGAGAATAGGGATGGTAAGAACCGCGGCCATAAAGAGGAATCGCATGTGGTCGAGAGCCGCGTACCAGGCAAAGAATACGATTGCCAGTTCGTACACTCGCCATTTACGCCCATTGATTGCATTGCAGATGACCATGAGGCACATGGTTGCGAATCCTGCTGCTCCGGCGATGGTGCTCAGGTTCAGCGCGTGCCATTCCGATACACTGGCGATGTTCAGCTTCTGGTTGAACATCATGTCGATGGGATTCCAGA